>JASGDX010000242.1:0-8452 GCA_047606985.1 Leucobacter sp.
ACCGGGCACATCACGCTGCAGCTCGAGCCCGCGAGCCACGGCGGCGAGGGCGCGCACCTGCACGCGTAGGCGGTTCGGGATCGCGGATCCCGAACCCGTCGCCCGCCCCGCCGCCGCTCACCGGCCTCCCGCCGCGGCCGCTCCCCCCGCCTCCCGCCGCTCTCCTCCTCCCCCGCGGCCACTCCCTTCTCTCTCCCCGTTCGCTCGCCGCGGCCTCCCCCCTCACCCCTTCCCGGACCGTAGACGGTTCGGGTCGCGTTCCCGTACCCGACCCCCGATCCGACGGCGAACGGGACCCGTGCCGACGAGGGGCTCGCGACGGCGGTTCGGGATCGCGCAGCGTCATGAAGCTGAGACGAACTCGGCGCTTTGACATAATGGGGGCGATTGTGGAAACTCGGATGTTCCAAAGAAAGTGAGTCGATAATGACCGGAACCGTACGAAATGCGGTTGCTGAAGCCCTGGCGACCCTCCTGTTCGTCTTCGCGATCGTGGGCGCGATCAACAACGCGGGCGACTTCACCCCGCTCGTCATCGGCTTCACGCTGATGGTGCTGGTCTACGCGACCGGCCACCTCTCGGGCGCCCATCTCAACCCGGCCGTGTCGCTCGGCGCGCTGCTGCGCGGCGCCCTGAGCGTCAGCGACTTCATCGTCTACGTCGTCGCGCAGCTCGTGGGCGCTGCCATCGGCGCCCTGCTCGCCGCGGCCCTGTGGCCCAACGCCGCCGCGCCGGTCGAGATCGAGGTCGGCCCTGCCTTCATCGCCGAGCTCGTCATCACCTTCGTGCTCGTCTACGTGGTGCTCAACGTGGCCACGTCGAAGGACAGCGACGGCAACTCGTTCTACGGCCTCGCCATCGGCACGACCGTGTTCATCGGCGCGTCGACCGTCGGCCCGATCTCGGGCGGCGGCTTCAACCCGGCGGTCGCGTTCGGCCTCGCCGTGCACGGCGACTTCGCGTGGAGCAACCTGTGGCTGTACTTCCTCGCCCCGCTCGTCGGCGGCGCGCTCGCGGCCCTCGCGTTCCGCGCGCTCAACACGCACGACAAGCTCGAGGCGAGCGCTTCCTGATCCCGCGCTGATGCGCACGAGCGGCCCGTCCTGGTTCGACCCCGGGGCGGGCCGCCCGTGTTGGGTGCGGCTCCGGTTTCGCCTTACGGAGGAGATTCGCATTCCCGAGGACGTTTCAGCGCCGGAACGCCCTCGACAACGTGAATCTCCTCTTTGCTGCGAATCACAAGTACGCGAACGCCCGAGAATCGGCTTCAACCGCACGCCGAACTCAGCCGAGCGCTACCGCCGCCGAGCTACGGACCGAGCAGTGCGAGGGGCACCACGCCGACGCCATCGGCCCGCCGGTAGGCGAAAGGACCCGTCGTGATCACGATCCGATCCAGAACCTGATCCCCCAGTTCCGCCTGCAACCAGTTCAGATGCCGGACATCGCGATCATCCACGGTCGCCGCCAGCTTCACCTCGACGGCAACGATTCCACCATCCGGCCGCTCGACGATCAGGTCGATCTCGTGGTCCGTGTTCTTGGTTCTCAGGTGCCCCACCCGGGCCCCGTTCGCCTCCGCGTATACGCGCACCGACTGCGTCACCAACGACTCGAAGAGCGCCCCCAACCACGTCCCCGCGCGCGGCACGACGGCGTGCCCGCTTTCGCCCAGAAGCAGCCCCTGCCTCCCCACTCCGACCAGGCGAGCCGCGAGTGCAGGGTCCACCAGGTGATGCTTGGGAGCCGCCGTCAAGCGCTTCAACGGCGTGAACCTCGGCGTCCACGCCTCGAGCGGGTCGAGGATGAACAACCGTGTGAGGAACTCCCGATACCCATCGACGGTGGTGCGCGCCGGCTTCTCGGGCTCTCCTGCCGTTGCGGCATTGAGGATCGCCGTGTAATTCGCATTCGTCGCGCTGGCAGCCGCATAGGCGGTCAGCCACCGACGCAGCGCCGCCGGCCGTCTCACCAGCAAACCCGCCTCGGGGAGTTCACGATCCACGATGCGGTCGACGTACGCGTCGAGCTGCGCCGCGCAGACGCGAGCCGGAAGATCCCGCATCCCGGGAAAGCCCGACCTCATGATCTCATCGACATAATCCGGGAGCGCGAAATCCGTCTCACCGCGTATCTCCACACCGTCGTCCGACAGCAATTGGGAAAACGCGACTGCGGGCTTTGCCGCGCCGCGTTCGACCATCGACAGCGGACGCATCAGGATCCGGATGATGCGACCGGCCCCCGAGTGGAGACGCGCTCCGGTCGGCGGCGCCGCCGACCCCGTCAGAACATACGTGCTCTCAGACCTCTCATCGACCTCTCGCCTCACCCGATCCCACACTGGAGGGTGCAGCTGCCACTCATCGATCAGAACCGGCGACTCGAGCCAGGTGATCAAGCCGAGATCGGCTTCGAGAGACGCGAGCTGAGCCGGGTCGTCGAGTGCCAGCCTCGCCATGCTGCGCTCAGCCGCCGTCGCCGTCTTGCCCACACCCTTAGCGCCCTCGATGGCCACCGCGGTGAGGTGGGGAAGGAACTCATCCAACGTTTCATCGACAATGCGCCTGTGGTAGACCATGCCTGCAATATAGCAGCGCCCGCGAAGCGAATCATGCAAACGGACGAGTTTCTACGCTGCAAACGGACGAGTTCCTACGCTGCAAACAGACAAGGGTCTGCACGGCGAGCTGACGGATGCAGCCCCCGCGGCCGCTCGCTCACCGGCTCAATCGAGCAGGCCCGTCTGCTCGATCAGGGAATCAGTCCAGCAGCAGCGCGGGCTCCTCGAGCACCGACGCCACGTCGGCCACGAAGCGCGAGACCACATCGCCGTCGACGATGCGGTGATCGAACGAGCCGCCCACGGTGGTCACCATGCGTGGCCGCACCTCGCCGCCGACAACCCACGGCTTCTCCTTGATGGTGCCCATCGCCATGATCGCGCACTCGCCGGGGTTGAGGATCGGGGTGCCGAAGTCCATGCCGAACACGCCGATGTTGGTGATCGTGATGGTGCCGTTCTGCATGTCGGCGGGCGGGGTGCGGCCGTCGCGCGCCGTGATGGTGAGCTGCTCGATGGCCTTCGCGAGGTCGAGCAGGCTGAGATCCTGGGCGTCCTTGATGTTGGGCACGAGGAGGCCGCGGGGCGTCGCCGCGGCGATGCCGAGGTTGACGAAGTGGTGGCGGATGATCTCGGTCTCCGTGAACGTCGAGTTGATCTCGGGGTTGCGGCGGATCGCCCACAGCATCGCCTTCGCGAAGATGAGCAGCGGCGACACCTTCGTGCCCGCGAAGTCGGTCGAGGCCTTCAGGCGCTTGACGAACTCCATGGTGCGGGTGGCGTCGACGTCGGTGAACACGCTCACGTGGGGCGCCTCGTTGGAGCTGGCGACCATGGCCTGCGCGGTCATCTTGCGCACGCCCTTGAGCGGGATGCGCTCCTCCCGGGCGGCGGGCGGGGCCTCCGGCGTGGAGAGGTTGCGGAAGAGGCTGGCCTGCGAGGCCTGCCGCACGACGTCGTCGCGCAGGATCTCGCCGGCGATCCCGGTGCCGCTCACCCGGGCGAGGTCGACGCCGAGATCCTTGGCCAGCTTGCGGATCGGGGGCTTCGCGATGATGGGCGCCGCGTCGGCCACCGGGATGGGCGCCTGGGGCTTGCCGCCGAGCAGCGGCTCTCCCCCGCGCCGTCGGCGCGACTGCACCGTTCCCGCCGCACCGTAGCCGACGAGCACGGCGCCGCCCTCCTCCTCGTGCTCCACCGAGGCGGCGGCGTCGGCGACCGCGTCGCGGGTCTCCTCGGACTCGGCGGGGACCGCGGCAGGTGCGGGATCGGCGCCGACGGCGGCGCCCCCCACCGCCACGCGCAGGATCGGCTCGCCGACCGGCACCGTCCGCCCCACCTCGACGAGCACCTCGGTGACCGTGCCGGTGAACGGCGACGGCAGCTCGACGAGCGACTTGGCGGTCTCGATCTCGCAGATCACCTGGTTGAGCGCCACCGCGTCGCCGGGCGCCACGTGCCAGGTGACGATCTCGGCCTCGGTGAGCCCCTCGCCGACATCGGGGAGGGGGAAGGTCATCTCGCTCATGGTTGCTCCCGGTGGTTGTTCGTTTCAGTCTAGGCCGCTGGTCGAGCTGGGGAAGCGGGTCGAAATCGAGGCCGTTCCGGTTCCGACTCCGCCGACGCTCCGCTCGACCGGCGGAAGTCAGTAGTGCATCGTGCGGTCGACGGCCTCGAGCACGCGATCGGCGTCGGGCAGGTAGAGCCCCTCCAGGCGCGCGACGGGGAAGGGCACATCGTAACCCGATACCCGCAGCACCGGGGCCTGCAGGGAGTAGAACGCCTGCTCGGCGACATGAGCGGCGATCTCGCTGCCGACGCTCGCGTTGCCATGCGCCTCCTGGGCCACGACCAGGCGGCCGGTCTTGCGCACGGAGTCGAGCAGCGGCCCGTAGTCGATCGGAGAAATGCTGCGGAGGTCGACCACCTCGAGGCTCGTGCCCTCGCCCTGGGCCACCTCGGCCGCCTGCAGCAGGGTCGTGACCATCCCGCCGTAGCCGACGACGGTGCAGTCGGTGCCGGAGCGGGCGATGCGGGTCCGATGCAGGGGCCCGGCGGGGGCCGCGGGATCCACCTCGCCCTTCTGCCAGTACTTCGCCTTGGGCTCGAAGAACAGCACGGGGTCGTTCGACTGGATCGCCTGCTGGATCATCCAGTAGGCGTCGTTCGCCGTCGACGGCGCGACGACGCGCAGCCCCGGGGTGTGCGCGAAGTACGCCTCGGGGCTCTCCTCGTGGTGCTCGATCGAGTTGATGTGCCCGCCGTAGGGCACGCGGATGACGACCGGCATGTCGATCCTGCCGTCGTGGCGAGCGCGGATCTTCGCGAGCTGGGTGACGATCTGGTTGAAGGCCGGGAAGATGAAGCCGTCGAACTGGATCTCGACGACGGGCCGGTAGCCGCGCATGGCGAGGCCGATGGCGCTGCCGACGATGCCGGCCTCGGCGAGGGGGGTGTCGAGCACGCGGGCGGAGCCGAACTCGGCCTGCAGCTTGTCGGTGACGCGGAACACGCCGCCGAGGGGGCCGACGTCCTCGCCCATGAGCAGCACGCGGTCGTCGGCGATCATCGCGGCGCGGAGCCCCTCGTTGATCGCCTTCGCCATCGGGAGCGTGGCGCGCTCGCTCAGCGTGGTGACCGGCGCGGCCGAGTCGCCTCCGCCGGTCGGGCTCGTCGGGACCAAGGTCTGCTGCTCCTGCTCGCTCACGCTGATCCCTCCTCGAACGACGACTCGTAGCGCTCGAGCCACTCGCGCTGCTCCTCGATGCGCGGATGCGGCTCCGAGTAGACGTGCGCGAACATCGAATCGGCCTCGGGCGCGGGCAGCGTGAGGATCGCATCGCGCACCCGCTTCGCCTCGCGGTCGGCGGTCTCCGCGACCTCGGCGAAGAAGTCGTCGCCCACGCCCTGCGCGCGCAGGTAGGTCTCGAGCCGGGCGATGGGGTCGCGCCGCTGCCACTCCTCGAGTTCGCCCTCGACACGATAGCGCGTGGGGTCGTCGGCGGTGGTGTGCGCGCCGATGCGGTACGTGAGGGCCTCGATGTAGCCGGGACCGCGGCCCTCGCGCGCGTCGCGCAGGAAGCGGCGGCCCACCGCGTAGGCGGCGAGCGGGTCGTTGCCGTCGATCTGCACGGCGCGCAGTCCGAAGCCGAGCGCGCGGCGGTAGAGCGGGGTGCGAGACTGGCGGGCCACCGGCACCGAGATCGCCCAGCGGTTGTTCTGCACCACGAAGACCTCGGGCGTCTGGTAGCTCGCGGCGAAGATCATCGACTCGTTGGCGTCGCCCTGGCTGGTGGTGCCGTCGCCGTAGAAGACCATGGTGGCCTCGCCGGTGGCGATGCCGGGCTCGCCGGCGTCGAGGGAGGTGCTGCCTGCGCGGCGCTTCGCGTCGAGCAGCTGGCCGAGCGCGTTGCCGGTGGCGTGCTGCGTCTGCGCGCCGAGCACGAGCGTGTACAGGTGGAAGTTGCCGTGCGCGGGATCCGTGACGTCCCAGCCGCCGTGCGTGAGCCCGCGGAACTGCGCCGCGAGGTCGACGAAGGAGACGCCGCGGATGCGCGCGATCGCGTGCTCGCGATAGGCCGGGAAGATGTGATCCTGCGGCTCGGCGGCTCGGCCGAGGCCGACCTGGCAGCCCTCCTGACCCACGCTCGGCACCCAGAGCGCGAGCTGGCCCTGGCGCTGCAGGTGGGTGCACTCGGTGTCGAAGGCACGGGCGGCAGCCATGTCGTCGTACCACTGCTTGAAGTCGTCGAGGCCGACGGTCGCGAGCTCATCGGCGAACTCGGCCGCGGTCTGCGAGGGCGCATAATCGCCGGACTCGTCGAGGAAGCGGATCGGTTCGGGATCCGCGCCGCCGCCGAGCACCGGGCTCAAAGTCTCTTCGCTCATCCCGACCCAGTGTAATGAGCACCCCCGACACCGCGCGGATATATCGCGGGGTGGGGCGAGGGAACGGGCGGAGATCGTCGCACGCGAGCCGGGATCCCGCGACTCGCGGCTTCGCATGGGCAGGCGTCGTCGCATACCGGAGCCGGATCCCGCGACTCGCGGGCCGCACCTCGCTGCGCTCCGATGGGCCGACGCTTCGCGTCGACGGCCCGCAAGCGGCTGCGCACGGGACGACGAGGCTGCGGAACCGGCGAGGCCGGGGGACGGCGGGTCGGCTGGATGACGCGAGGGCGGACCGCGTGGAGCGGACGGCGAAGGGCGGAGCGGACGGGCGCGGTACGAGCGAGAGCTGCTACCGCCCCAGGTGCTCACCCACGATCCGCACGACCTCGGCGAGGCTCTCCGCCTCGCCCGCCGAGATGCGCACCCCGTGACCGGGGAAGGTGCGCACGAGCGTGCCCGCCTCGGCGAAGTCGGCTGCGAGAGCCGCGGCGCTCTCGACCCCGCCCGGCGCAGCGGCCGATCCCGCAGCCCCCTCGGGGATCCACACGAAGTTGCCCTGCGCCTCGGGGATCGCGAGACCCAGCTCGCGCAGCGAGGCCGCGAGCGCGTCGCGGCGCGCGGCGATCTCGGCGATGCGGGCCGCGTTCGCCTCGGCCGCCTCGGGGGCGAGCGACGCCAGGGCGGCGCTCTCGGCGATGCCGGTCACGGAGAGCGGGATCGAGACGCTCGCCGCGGCGGAGAGGATCGCGGGATCGCCCGCGCCGTAGCCGATGCGGAGGCCGGCCAGGCCGTACGCCTTCGAGAACGTGCGCAGCACGACGAGGTTGGGGTGATCCCGCAGCACCTCCTCGCCGCGCACGGCCTCGGGGTGGGTGACGAACTCGCGGTAGGCCTCGTCGAGCACCACGAGGGTGTCGGCGGGCACGCGCGCCATGAAGCGGTCGAAGTCGGCTCGGCGGATCGTCGGGCCGGTGGGGTTGTTGGGCGTGCAGAGCAGCACGACCCGGGTGCGGTCGGTGATGGCATCGGCCATCGCGTCGAGGTCGTGCTCGGCGCGGTCGTTCAGCGGCACGGGCACGGCCGTCGCGCCGGAGGCGAGCCCGAGCGACGGGTACGCCTCGAAGCTCGGCCAGGCGTGCACGTACTCCTCGCCGGGCCCCGCCGCGGCGTGCACGAGCTGGTAGAGGATCGCCACCGACCCCGCGGCGAGATGCACGCTGTCGAGACTCACCCCGAAGCCCCCGGCGAGCGTCGCCCGCAGCTCGGGCATGGCCGCGGCCGCGTACCGGTTCGACTGCGCCGCGCGCACGGCGATCGCCTCGAGCACGCCGGGCAGCGGGTCGAAGGGGTTCTCGTTGCTCGAGAGTTTGAAGCCCGGCTTCGTGGGGGTCGCTCCCTGGCGGTAGGCGGGGGCGGCCAGCACCTCGGGGCGGAGCCGGACGGGGGACGCGGCGTTTTCACTCATGGTGCTCCAGTGTAGTGAGCGGCGCCGCCGATCCATTGGTCAGTTTCAGGGGCTCCCGCCGGCGAATACCCCTGAAACTGACCAATGGATCGCGGGTTGGGGTTGGGGTCGGCGGGGACGAGGCGGCACGCGCGGGATCGGCGGCCTACTGCGGGGTTCCGCGGCGCTCCTCGCGGATCTCCTCCAGGCTGCGCAGCAGCTCCTCCCGCTGCCTCTCGAGCTCAGCGTCGTCGACACCGCCGATCTTCAGATCGCCGAACCCCTCCCGGAGACGCTCGTTGCGCTCCTGCATCTCGAGCTCCGACGGCGTCAGCGGCGGATCGTGCTCGGCCGCGTGACGATCCGCGAGCAGCCACACCCCGACGACGGCACCGGCGGCGAGCGCGATCGACACCCACAGCAGCGCGCCGGCTCCGCCCGGCACCCCTCGGCCCCCGGCGCGGCGCATGGCGAGCACCCGCCCCAGACGCAGCAGCAGCGAGACCAGGGGCGGAGCCGCGAGCGCGGCTGCCACCGCCCCGAACCCGCCGGC
>JASGDX010000243.1:0-4460 GCA_047606985.1 Leucobacter sp.
GTCGCAACACGCCGTCTCGCCCGAAACGAGACGGCGTGTTGCGACTCCCACTTGGGGGTCTGCGGGGGAAGTGGCGGGTGGGGTGGCGCGGAGCCACAGCGCGAAGCCGCGGCGCCGCGGGAAGCGGGCGCCGGATCCTAGAATTGCAGCATGCCCTCCTCCCCGCATCCCGGGCCGCTCGTCGCCCCGGCTCCCACGCTCGCTCCCGAGCAGCGGCGACGGGCCGAGCGACAGCTCGCGCTGCCCGGCTTCGGCGAGGAGGCGCAGCGCCGGCTCGCCGCCGCGCGGGTGCTGGTGATCGGGGCCGGCGGACTCGGCAGCGCGAGCGTGCCCTACCTCGTGGGGCAGGGCGTGGGCACCGTCGGCATCGTCGACGACGACCGGGTCGAGCTCTCCAACCTGCACCGCCAGGTCGCGCACGGCACCGCGGACATCGGACGCTCCAAGGTCGACTCTCTCGCTGAGAGCGCCGAGCGGCTCGATCCGGGGGCGAGGATCGAGCGGCACCCCGTACGGCTCACCTCCCGGAACGCGCTCGAGCTGTTCTCCCGATACGACCTGGTCATCGACGGCAGCGACAACTTCTCCACGCGCTACCTCGTCAACGACGCCGCCGAGCTCTCGGGCATCCCGCTGGTCTGGGGCTCGATCCTGCAGCACCACGGTCAGGTGTCGGTGGCCTGGCACCGCCACGGGCCGGGCTACCGGGATCTCTTCCCCGCACCGCCCTCGCCCGATGAGGTGCTGAGCTGCGGCACCGGCGGAGTGCTGCCGGGGCTCTGCGGCACCATCGGCTCGCTGCTCGCCACGGAGGCGCTGAAGCTGATCACCGGCATCGGCGATCCGCTCATCGGCCGGGTGCTGGTGTACGACGCGCTGGCCGCGCGCACGCGCGAGCTGGCGTACCGGCGGGATCCCTCGGCCTCGCCGGTCACCGGGCTGATCGACTACGAGGCGTTCTGCGCTGGGGGCGCGGCTGCCAACGGCGCGACGGCCGACGGCGCGGCGGCGGGTACCGATGAGGTCGGTGCCGCCGAGCTCGCGCGGCTGCTGCGCACCGGCGAGGGGCCGGTGCTGCTCGACGTGCGCGGAGCCGAGGAGCATGCGCGGGCTTCGATTTCGGGATCGCGGCTGCTCCCCCTGCCCGATCTCGAGAGCGCCGCCCGAGACGACGCGACCCCGCCCTCCGCCGCGACCGATGCCGACGTCCTCGCCGCTGCAGGATTCGGCATCGGCCCGGATACGGACTCCGTTGCCGGCACCGGCGCAGGCACCGGCGCGGTCGTCGTGTACTGCGAGCGCGGACCCCGATCCCGGCGGGCCGCGCAGCTGCTGCGTCTGCGCGGGATCGACGCCCGCTGCCTCAGCGGCGGCATCCGCGCGTTCGAGGATGCGGCGCCCGAGCTCGTCGAGAGGAGCGCCGATGACCGCTGAGCAGGATCCGCGGGCGCCGATCACACCCGTCGACGGAGGCGCACCGCGACCGGCCGACGGCGAACGCGCCGACGACGGGTTCGGGAACGGGAACGGCGGCCGGGCGGGCACCGGGCGGGCCGATACGGTTCCCGAAAGCGAGCCCTACGCGCGCATCGTCTCCGAACCGATCGACGAAGCCGCGGTGGAACGCGCGGTCGTCTCCCCTTCCTGCGGCGCGGTGGTGGTGTTCCGCGGGGCGATCCGCGACCACGACGGCGGAGCGGCGGTGCGCGCCCTCGACTACAGCGCGCACCCAGAAGCCGAGCGCTTCCTCACCGGGATCGTCGTGGAGGAGCGCCAGCGGACCGGCGTGCGGCTCGCGGCTGCGCACCGCATCGGTGAGCTCGGGATCGGCGACACCGCACTCGTCGCAGCCGCGGCATCGCCGCACCGGGCCGAGGCGTTCCGCGCGATCGAGCGCCTCGTCGAGCGCATCAAGCACGAGGTGCCGATCTGGAAGCGGCAGCACTTCGCCGCCGGAGCTTCGGAGTGGGTGGGGTTGTAGCGGCTACTCGTCGTCGTCGCGGCGCTCGAAGCGCACCATGATCGCCTTGAAGCCCGGGGTGTTCGACTCGCGCGCCACCAGCTCGCGGTGCACGAGCGGGTTCGCCTCGGGGTAGTAGGCGGCCGCGCAGCCGCGCGCCGTCGGATATGAGACGAGCCTGAAGCGGTCGGCCCTGCGCTCCTCGCCGTTGAACACCGACACCACGTCGACGAGCTCGCGGTCGGCGAAGCCGGCCTCCGCCAGGTCGTCGGGGTGGATGAGGATCACCCGGCGCCCGCCCTTGATGCCGCGGTAGCGGTCGTCGAGCCCGTAGAACGTGGTGTTGTACTGGTCGTGCGAGCGCATCGTCTGCAGCACCAGGTGGCCGGGGGGCGGCGACAGGTACTCCATCCGCCGCACCGTGAACTGGGCCTTGCCCTCGGCCGTGGCGAAGCCGCGCCGATCCCTGGGCGGGTTCGGCAGCACGAAGCCGTAGCGGGTGCGCACCCGGGCGTTGAAGTCCTCGGTGCCCGGGATCACGCGCGAGCAGTGATCCCGGATCACGTCGTAGTCGTCGGCCATCGCCTTCCAGTCGACGACATGGTCGGGGCCGAAGATGGCGTGCGCCATGCGGGCGAGGATCACGGGCTCGGCCAGCAGGTGGTCCGAGACGGGCTTCAGGCGCCCCTGGGTGCGGCTGATGACCGACATCGAATTCTCCACGGTGAGGAACTGGATGCCGCCGGGGTGCTTGTCGTCGAGGTCGGTGCGGCCGAGCGTGGGGAGGATGATCGAGGTCTTCCCGTGCACGACGTGCGAGCGGTTGGGCTTGGTGGAGATGTGCACCGTGAGGCCCGTGCGCTTCAGCGCCTCCTCCATGTAGGCGGTGTCGGAGTTCGCCATGGCGAGGTTGCCCCCGAGCGACACGAACACGTCGATCCGGCCCTCGTGCATCGCCTCCATCGACTCGGTGGAGTCGTAGCCGTGCTCGCGCGGGGAGACGATGCCGAACTCGCGGTCGATGCGCTCGAGCAGCGCCTCGTTCGGCTTCTCCCAGATGCCGAAGGTGCGGTCCCCCTGCACGTTCGAGTGGCCTCGCACCGGGCAGGCCCCTGCCCCCGGCTTGCCGAAGTTGCCCTGCAGCAGGAGCAGGTTGATGATCTCCTTGATCGTGTCGACCGAGTGCGGCTGCTGCGTGATGCCGAGCGCCCAGCAGAAGATCGTCGCCTTCGACCGCGCGAGCAGGTCGGCGGCGAGCTCGATCTCCTCGCGGCGCAGGCCGGTGGCCTCGAGCGTCTCGTCCCAGTCGATCTGCCGGCGCGCCTCCGCGTAAGCCGCGAATCCCTGCGTCGACGACTCGACGAAGTCCCGGTCGACGATCGTGCCGGGCGCGGCGGCCTCCTTCTGCAGCAGCAGGTGGCCGAGCGCCTGGAAGAGCGCCTGATCGCCGCCCACCTTGATCTGCAGGAACTCGTCGCTCGTGCGCTCGCCGTCGGCGAGCAGCCCCTTCGGGGTCTGCGGATCCTTGAAGCGCAGCAGCCCAGCCTCGGGCAGCGGGTTCACCGCGACCACCTTGCCGCCGTTCTTGCGGCACTCGGCGAGCGAGCCGAGCATGCGGGGGTGATTGGTGCCGGGGTTCTGGCCGACCACGAAGATGAGCTCGGCGCACTCGAGGTCCTCGAGCGAGACGGTGCCCTTGCCGATGCCGATCGTCGGATTCAGCGCCGTGCCCGAAGACTCGTGGCACATGTTGGAGCAGTCGGGGAGGTTGTTGGTGCCGAGCGAGCGGGCGATCAGCTGGTACATGAACGCGGTCTCGTTCGGCGTGCGGCCCGAGGTGTAGAAGGTGCAGCGATCGGGATCGGTGGCGTTCACGTGCTCGGCGATCGTGGTGAAGGCCTCGTCCCAGCCGATCGGCGCGTAGTGGGTCTCGCCTTCCCGGATCATCATGGGATGGGTGATGCGGCCGGACTGGCCCAGCCAGTACTCGGTCTTCTGCTCGAGCTCCGCGATGGAGTGCTCGGCCCACCACTCCGGGCTCGCGATGCGCAGCGTGTTCTCCTCGGCGAGCGCCTTCGCGCCGTTCTCGCAGAACTCGATCTTCTTGCGGTCGCCCGTGATCGACTCGGGCCAGGCGCAGCCGGGGCAGTCGACGCCGTCGGGCTGATTGACGCGGAACATCGACCGCACCGTGCGGCTGACGCCGCCCTGCTTGAGACCTCGCTCGAACGCGACCTCGACCGCCTTGAGGCCGGCAGCCGCGCTCTTCGGATGGGAGACCTCGAGCTCGTCCTCGTCGATGTCATCCAACCGGACCACGTGTCCGCGCACGTCAGACATCACGACCACCTCCGACTCGATCGCCCGTGCTGCAACGATAACAGGCGCAGCGGGCGCCTGAGGATCGCGGCGGCGGGCCGCCCGTCTCGGCGCCGATCGCCTCCCCGGGTCGCCCTTCCGGCTCCGGAGGAAGCAGATCTGAACGACTGTTCAGTTCTGA
>JASGDX010000244.1:0-5545 GCA_047606985.1 Leucobacter sp.
CGAAGATCTTCGAGACCTTCAAGGGCTGAGGCCGGCCCCCGGCCGAGCGCCGGGGCATCGGGGGCGGCCCCGCACCGCCTCCCGGTGCGGGGCCGCCCCCGATGCCCCGGCGCTCGGCCGGGGGCCGGCCTCAGCCCTTGAAGGTCTCGAAGATCTTCGTGTAGTTGGTCAGCTCCTCATTGCCGCAGGGCTGCACCGGAAGGGCGAGGTCGTAGCCGTCTGGCATCACGATCGCGGGGCTGTTGGCCAGTTCCTCGGTCATGAGCTCTTCGGTGCCCTCGACGCCGGATCCGTAGGCCTGGAAGTTCACCGCGACGGCGATGTTCTCCGGCTCGAGCATCCAGTTGAGGAAGGTCTTGGCCTGGTCGACGTTCTCGGCCCCGATCGGGATCGTGAAGTTGTCCTGCCACAGAGCCATGCCCTCCTCCGGGTAGACGAACTTGAGCGACGGGCGATCCTGCATCGCGCGGTGCGCCGCGCCGTTCCAGATCATCGCCATCGCCTGCTCGCCGCTGGCGAGGCGCTCGAGGATGCCGTCGCTGTTGATGGTGCCGACCCTCGGCTTGAAGTCCATGAGCAGATCCTGCGCCGCCTGCAGCTGCGCCCCGTCGGTGGTGCAGAAGTCGCCACCGGTCGCGCGGAGCGCGTTGTTGACGAGCTCGACCTGGTCGTTCATCGTGCCGACCTTGCCCGCGGAGGCCGGCGGGTTGAAGTAGTCCTTCCAGGAGGTCAGGTCCTCGGAGATCACCTCGGTATCGTAGGCGAACGACGTGGTGCCGTAGAGGTACGGGGTGGAGTACTTGCGGCCCTCGTCGAAGTAGACGTCGAGGAACTCGGGCTTGATGTTGCCGCCGTTGGGCAGGCTGTTCGCGTCGAACTCGAGCAGCAGCCCGTCGTTCTTGAGGATCTCGACCATGTAGTCCGAGGGTACGACGACATCGTAGCCCGCGCCGTTGGAGGCGCGGAGCTTGGCCTCGAGGCTCTCGTTGCTGTCGTAGTAGTCGACGTTGAGCGTGATGCCGGTCTCGTCGGTGAACTTTTCGACGAGTTCCTCGGGGAAGTAGTCGCTCCAGGTGTAGAGGTTGACCTCGCCGCTGGTGGCCTCGACGTACTCCGTCGAGGCGCTGCCCTCTCCCTCGCTCTCCGTGGGGGCGTCCGTGACGCCTCCGCCGCATGCGGTGAGAGCCAGGGCGCTCGCCGCGGTGAGGGCGAACGCCGCTCCGACCCGCCTGATCCGGTGTGTGCTACGCATGCTGCTTGCTCCTTCGTTGTGATTGCAGGAATGTGATGGTGGTGACGACGATCGCGAGCACCAGCAACAGCGTCGCCACGACGTTCACGGAGGGGCTCGCGCCGCGACGGATCATGCTGAACAGGTACACGGGCAGCGGCGTCGAACCCGAGGCCGCCAGGAAGTTCGAGATGATGAAGTCGTCGAGCGAGATGACGAACGCCAGCACGGCGCCGGAGATGATGCCGGGCACCAGCAGCGGCAGTGTGACCCTGCGGAACATCTGCCAGGCACTCGCGCCGAGGTCGGTCGCCGCTTCGAAGTAGCTCGTGCCGAGTCCCTGGAGCCTCGCCCGGACCGGCATGAGCGCGAACGGGATGCAGAACGAGGTGTGCGCGAGCATCAGCGCCGTCATGCCGGGGGGCAGCCCGATCAGCCGGATGAAGCCGAGGGTCGCCACCGCGAGCACGATCTCGGGGATCACGAGCGGGGCCGAGAGGATGCCCATCGCGATCGCGCTGCCCTTCGCCCGCAACTGCTCGACGGCCAGCGCGAACAGGATGGAGATGACCATCGAGACGATCGTGGCGACGATCGCGATCTGCAGCGAGACGCCGACGGCGCTGAGCAGGCTGGCGTTCTGCATGACCTCGCCGAACCAGCGCAGGCTGAACCCCTCCCAGACCAGGGCGGTGTCGCCGTCGTTGAAGGCGTAGACCGTGGTGATGAGGATGGGGACGTAGAGGAAGACGAGCGAGACGACGGCGATGAGGGCCATACCAGGGAAGTCCTTGAGCCGGAGCGCGCGCGGAGCGCGCTTCGGCTTCGCATCGCCGGCGGCGGACGCGGAGGAGTGATCGGTCATATCGAGATCTCCACCTTTCGACCCGACTTGCGGGAGTACCAGGCGATCGCCAGGAGCGCGATCACCAGCATGATGAGGACGATGACGGAGAGCGACGCGCCGAACGGCCAGTTGCGCGAGTCGCCGAACTGGGATGCGATGAGGTTGCCGATCAGCAGCACCTTGCCGCCGCCGAGCAGAACGGGCTGCACGTACGATCCGAACGCCGGCATGAAGACGAGCAGGATGCCCGAGATGATGCCCGGCGTCGCGACCGGCAGGATGATGCGCCGCACGACCGTGATCTTGCGGGCCCCCAGGTCGTACGCCGCCTCGGCGAGCCGGAAGTCGAACCCGGCGAGCGCGGAGTAGATGGGCAGCACCATGAACGGCAGAAAGGTGTAGATGAGCCCGAGCTGGGAGGCGAACGGCGTGTAGAGCAGCTCCAGCCGCCCGATGCCGAGCGCCTTGGAGATCCCGTTGATGATGCCGTTCTCGTTGAGGATGAGGATCCAGGCGTAGGTGCGCACCAGCAGGTTGGTCCAGAAGGGGATCGTGACGAGCAGCACGAGGAAGCTCTGCAGCCGCTCGGAGCGCGTCGCCATCCAGAGCGCGAGCGGGAACGACAGCACGAGGCACACCAGCGTGGTGATCGCCGCCTGCCACAGCGACTCCCCGAAGACCTCGAGGTAGCGCGGGTCGAAGGCGGTGTTGCCCAGGAAGTCGCTCTGGAACAGGAAGCCGATGTAGGGCTCGAGGGTGAACTCGTAGATGACCCCGCCGCCCTGCGCGGGACGGGAGAGGAACGAGAAGATGACGATGATGACGAGCGGGCCGACGGTGAAGAGCATGCCGATCAGCAGGGCCGGCAGCGTCGCGAGCCAGGGCAGGCGGCCCGGCGCGCGCGGTTCGCGCCCGGGAGTCGCCGGAACCGCGCCGATGGGGCGGGTCTCGGTGCGCGGAGGGGTCTGCGGCGACATCTACTCGCCCCCGTCTTCCGGGAGCATCGGCCGCAGCGCCGCGGTCTCGGCGAAGAGCCCCACCTCGGCGCCCGCGCGGACGAAGCCGTCGAACGGCGGGGGCACCCGCACGGCCAGTTCGGCGCCGTCGGCCAGGGTGATCGTGCAGCGCATGTCCGTGCCCATGTAGACGACGCCGGTGATCGTGCCAGACGCGATCCGGTCCGGGCCCTCGCCGATGCGCAGGCGCTCAGGCCGGATCGCGAGCGTCACCGTCCCGTCCGGAGCGGCCACGGCCTGGGGCAGCCGCACGGGCGGACCGCCCGGCAGGCGCACCTCGACCGCGCGCTGCTCGGGATCCCGCGCCGACACGGGGGCGGTGACGAAGTTGGTCTCGCCGATGAAGTCGGCGACGAACCGGCTCACCGGGCGCTCGTAGATGTCCTCCGGGGTGCCGATCTGCTCGGGCCTGCCGTGGTTGAAGACCGCGATCCGGTCGCCCATGCCGAGCGCCTCCTCCTGGTCGTGGGTGACGAACACGAAGGTGATGCCGGTGGTGCGCTGGAGCCGCTTCAGCTCGTTCTGCATGCCGCGCCGCAGCTTCAGGTCGAGGGCGGCGAGGGGCTCGTCGAGCAGCAGCACCTCGGGCTGCTTCGCGAGCGCGCGGGCGAGCGCGACGCGCTGCTGCTGCCCGCCCGAGAGCTGGGCCGGCTTGCGCGTGGCCATCTGCGACAGCTGCACCAGATCGAGCATCTCGGCGACGCGCTCCCGGATCCGCGCCTTCGGGACCCGGTCCATCTCCAAGCCGAACGCGATGTTCTCGGCGACCGTGAGGTGCGGGAACAGCGCGTAGGACTGGAACACCGTGTTGACCGGCCGGGCGTGCGGCGCGAGCCGGTCGATGCGGCGCTCGCCCAGGTGGATCTCGCCGGCATCGAGGGTCTCGAGGCCGGCGATGCTGCGCAGCAGCGTGGTCTTGCCGCAGCCGGACGGGCCGAGCATCACGAAGAACTCGCCCCGGCGGATGGTGAACGACACGTCGTCGATGGCGTTGAGCGAGACCTTCTCCGGCGTCACGAAGGTCTTGCGGGCGTGGGAGATCCTGAGCTCGTGCGAGCGGGACTCCTCGGCCTCGGTACGGTCGGCGGTCGTCGGACCGGGCGAGGTGTTCACTGGCATATCGTCCCCTCGGGTCTCGAGCCCGCGTCGTCGCGGACTGCTCTATTCGGCAAAATCTAATGGTGGTAGATTTGCGCCGCAAGACCGGGGGCCGTGTTTTTACGAAGATGAAACACTCCGCCCGGCGGTCGATCCGGAAGGTCCAGGGGGAGGGACACCGTATGAACCGCAGCACGACCACCGAGCGCCGGCGCGCCGGCCGGCCGAGCCGGCCCCCGTTGAATCGCCGCATGATCGCTCGCGCGGCCCTCGACATCATCGACGAATCCGGCTGGCAGCACTGCACGATGCAGGCCCTCGCCACCCGCCTGGGGGTCAGGGCCCCCTCGCTCTACCATCACGTCGACGGGCACCAGGACATCGTCGACCTCGTGCGAGCGCTCGTCGTGAGCGAGATCCACGACCCGGCGATCCTCGATCTGCCCTGGGACGAGGCCATGCTCGGCTTCGGCATCGCCTACCACCGCGCGTTCTCGAACCATCCGAACACCATCGAGGTGCTCAGCACCACGCCCGTGCGCGATACCGCGACGCTGCGGCTCTACGAGTCCTTCCTGCAGCCGCTGTGCCGCGACGGCTGGGACGGCCCCCGGGCATTCGAGGCCCTCCTCGGCCTCGAGCACCTCGCCCTCGGCTTCGCCTTCGAGTGGAACGCCGACGAGTTCATGCTCGACGCGGCGGTCTGCCAGGCGGCGGGAGCGCCGCTCCTCGCGGGCGTCGTCTCCGCGCGGGCGGGCCGCCAGGCGGAGTTCGCGGAGGCCGCCTTCCGCAGCCTGCTGGGCCGCTACATCGACATGTTCCGGTTCGACTGACCGCGGAACCCCTCAGGGCCCGTCCTGGGCTCCGAGGTCCCGGCGCGTCGGCGTCCCGACCCGAGAGGCCGACGGCGCAGCGCGAGCTAGGGTGTGTCTCGTAAATCCTCGCCTACTGCGCGCGCCTGTTCGGGGTGCCTCGCTGCGTCCGCGCCGGTGGGCGCGGCGGCCCAGGCAGAGAAACGCTGGAGCGTTTCCCTCAAAGCCCGGTCCGCATCAGATTTACAACCAGCAAACCATCCTCCTCCGCCTTGCGAGGCACCCCGCCCAGACGCTGCTCGCTACGGCAACGACTTACGAGACACACCCTAGTCGCGATCCTCGTCGTCGAGCAGATCGTCCTCTCCGAGGCCGTCGTCGTCGATGTCGTCGTCATCGAGTTCTCGCGGCTTGACGTAGGGATCCGCGTCGCCGGCGTACTGCGCGCCCGCAGCGAGCGCGGCCGCCTCCTCATCGCGGCGCCGGGCCTCGGCGAGCAGGTCGTTCAGATGCTGCGCGCTCTCGGGCAGCTCGTCGTGGA
>JASGDX010000245.1:0-3487 GCA_047606985.1 Leucobacter sp.
GCAGGAGCTCGAGGAACATCTCGCGGAGCGCGGCGAGGCCGCGCACGCCCTGCGTGCGCACGAGCGTGGCCTTCCTCGAGGTCTTCCAAGGATCGCATCAGGCCACGCTCGTGCGCACGCAGGGCGTGCGCGGCCTCGCCGCGCTCCGCGAGATGTTCCTCGAGCTCCTGCCCCTCGAGCAGGACGGCCCGCAGCGCTCACGCGTCGTGCTCTCCTTCTGGGATCGCGCCGCGCAGGATCCCGAGCTGTGGGAGATCCACCACGAGAACATCCTCGAGCGGCGCGCGCTGATCCGCCGCTTCCTCGTCGAAGCCAGAGAGGACGGCGAGCTCGATCCAGCGCAGGACATCGAGGACGCCGTCAACCGGGTCTCCGCGTTCAACGCCGGCTGGCAGATGCTCGCGGTGCTGGTGCCCGAGTCGGCCGACGACCTGAGCCTGCGCACGAGCATCGAGTCCATCCTCGAAGCGCTGCGCGCCGACCGCGCCGGAGGAAGATCCGATGCGGCCTCCGCGGCCTGAGCCCGGCACGAGCCGCGACCCGGCAGCGGAG
Organism: Leucobacter sp.; assembly: GCA_047606985.1. GTDB lineage: Bacteria > Actinomycetota > Actinomycetes > Actinomycetales > Microbacteriaceae > Leucobacter. Next base: position 553 of record JASGDX010000245.1, read on the forward strand.
TCCGCTGCGCATGCCTGCTGCGGTCCGGATCGCGCCGGCCGCAGCTCGAGCGGCGCTGGAGCCGACCTGGCCGATGCCGGGGCCGTCATCGTCGATCCAGCGGCGACCGCCGGTCCGGCCGCCTGCAAGCCCGCGGCTTCCGATCCCGCAGCGGTCTCCAAACGCGGAGCGTCTCGGAATCCGGTTCGTCACGCCGTGGATCAGTGCGCGATCCCGGCCGGCTCGTTCACGATGGGGGACTCCTCCGGCGACGGGCTCGCCTCCGACGGCGAACTGCCGCTGCACCGGGTGACCCTCGACGCCTTCGAGATCGACGCGACTCCCGTCACCAACGCGCAGTTCGCCCGCTTCGCCGACGCCACCGGCTACCGTACCGAGGCCGAGCGCTTCGGCTCGTCGGCGGTGTTCCACCTCCTCGTGCTGGCGCCCACCGCCGATATCGCAGGGCCGACGCCGGGCACCCCCTGGTGGATCGGCGTACGCGGCGCCGACTGGCGGCACCCGGGTGGACGGGCGTCCTCGATCGAGGGCCTCGACGACCATCCGGTCGTGCACGTGAGCTGGCACGACGCGCTCGCCTACTGCGCCTGGACCGGCCGGCGCCTGCCCACCGAGGCCGAGTGGGAGCGCGCCGCTCGGGGCGGTCTCGCCGGCGCGACGTTCCCCTGGGGCGACGAGCCCGTCGACGGGAGCGACGGCGTCTGGCGCGCCAACGTGTGGCAGGGGGCCTTCCCCGCCCACAACACCGCGGCCGACGGGTGGATCGGCACCGCGCCCGTGCGCAGCTACTCCCCCAACGGCTACGGGCTGTGGCAGGCCGTCGGCAACGTGTGGGAGTGGTGCGCCGACCGCTTCGACCCCGGGTACTACGCCGAGTCGCCCGTCGCGAACCCCGCCGGTCCCGAGCGGGGCGGGCGCCGCGTGCTGCGCGGCGGCAGCTACCTCTGCCACCCGTCGTACTGCAACCGGTACCGCAACTCGGCGCGCTCGAGCAACACCCCGGACTCGTCGATGGGCAACGCGGGCTTCCGCACGGTCGCGCTCGGCTGATCCCGCGAGCCCTCCCGCCGGATGAGCGGCGCCGCGAAGGAGCGGAGTCGGAACCCGGGATCCGAAAACCGTCGATTTCGACTCCGCTCCGCTCGCTCAGCGGGCGGGCGTTCGCCTAGCGCTCGCCGTTCAGCACGAACCTCGCGCCGAGCTCGCCGATGAGGATCGCCGGGGCGTTCGTGTTGCCCGTGGTGACGCGCGGCATGATCGACGCGTCGATCACGCGCAGCCCGTCCACGCCGTGCACCGCGAGCCGCGGCGACACGACCGCCAGCTCGTCGACGCCCATCTTGCAGGTGCCCACCTGATGGTGGTAGGTCGCGAGCGTGTTGCGCACATAGTCGACCAGGTCCTCGCCGTCGCCCACCTCGGGGCCCGGGTAGACCTCGGTCGCACCCCAGCCGCCCTCGGCGGGCGAGGCGGCGAGCGCCGGCTGGCGGCCCATGCTGCGGCACTTGCGCACCGACGCGACGAGCGAGTCGACGTCCTGCTGCGCGGTGAGCGCCTGCGGGTCGAGCAGCAGCGGATCCTCGGGGTTCGGTCCCGAGAGCTTGATCTCACCGCGCGACTCGGGGGTCACGAGGCCCGCCATGAGCGAGAAGCCGTTCGGCCCCTTCGGCTCGAGGAAGTCGCCGTACATCGGCACGGAGAAGTGCAGCGGCTGGGTGTCGGGCCGGTCGAACTCCTCGTCGCTCTTCCAGAAGTAGTGCGACTGCGTCACCGAGACGCCCTCGCGCGGCGGGTCGATCGGCTTCTCGGTGTCGAAGATCACGGGCGAGAGGTAGTGGTCGTGCAGGTTCTTGCCGACGCCGGGCAGGTCGACGCGGGGCTCGATGCCGACCTCGCGCAGCTCGTCGGCCGGGCCGATCCCGCTGCGCAGCAGCACGCGCGGCGAGTCGATCGCGCCCGCGGCGAGGATCACCTCGTCGGCGAGCAGCTCGCGCACCTCGCCTCCCTGGGCGAAGCGCACGCCGACCACGCGAGGACGGCCGTCGGTGCCCGGCTCGTCGGCGAAGATGAGCTCGTGCACGTGGCACCCCGTCTCGAGGGTGAGACGATCCCGAATCGGCTTCACGTACGCCATGTAGGTGTTGTAGCGCTTGCCGTCGCGCACCGTGAGCTGCTGCTGGGAGATGCCGTCGACGGTGGCGCCGTTGTAGTCGGGGTTGAGCGGCAGTCCCTCCTGCACCCCGGCCTCGATGATCGACGCCTGGATGGGCGAGAGCTCGTAGTCGTCGGTGATGTCCATGAGGCCGTCGGTGCCCCGCGGCGTGCCGTCGCCGCGGCCGTGGAAATTCTCGATCTCGTCGTAGACTGGCACGATCTCGTTCCACGACCAGCCCGGATTGCCCAGCTCGGCCCAGTGGTCGAAGTCCTGCGGCACGCAGCGCACCCAGATCATGGCGTTGAGCGAGTGGGATCCGCCCAGCACCTTGCCGCGCGGCCAGTGCATCCGATGACCGTTGGCGCCCGGCTGCGGGGTCGTGTAGTAATCCCAGTCGTCGGGGCTGTGCCACAGCTCGCCCATGCGGCTGAGGTCGTGGATCGCGGGATTGGTGTCCTCCCCGCCCGCCTCGAGCAGGGTCACCTGGACGCCCGCATCGGCGAGGCGTCGCGACACCACGGAACCGGCCGATCCGGCCCCCACGACAATGACGCTCTTCGGCGCTGCGGCCGATCCGGACTGATCCGACATCAGGACTCCTCTCAGAGCGCGGCTCCGTCACCGCGCACTCCATCACAGAATCCCATTCTGCTCCGCAAGCAGTCGAGGCGCACTATCCGGTCGTGCCTGCAGAGTCAACCCGCGTGCACTCCAGCGCAACGGGTGTCGCGCTGGCGACTCCGGGATCCCGCCGGCCTTTTCGTCTACAATGGAGGAGAA
>JASGDX010000246.1:0-4470 GCA_047606985.1 Leucobacter sp.
CACCGCGCGGCCGCGGTCGTCGAGGTAGGCGAGCGCCCCCGCGGCGCGCGGGCTGGCGCCCGCGGCGGATCCCGCAGCCGCATCGCGGTACTTGCCCGCCAGGAAGCCCTTGGCCAGCGAGAAGTACGGGAACACCGCGAGCCCCTCGCGCTCGGCCGCCTCGCGCAGGCCGTTCGTCTCGAAGTCGCGCTCGACGAGGTTGTAATGGGGCTGCAGCGCGACGGGCAGGTGGTGACCGCCGGCGCGCGCGATGGCGAACCACTCGGCGACGCGCTCGGCCGTGTAGTTGGAGAGGCCGATGGCGCGCACCTTCCCGGCGTCGACGAGGTCTGAGAACGCGGCGACGGTCTCCTCGAGCGGGGTCTCCGGATCGTCGTAGTGCGCGTAGTAGAGGTCGATGCGGTCGGTCTGCAGGCGGCGCAGCGAGGCGTCAGCGGCCGCGCGCACGTTGTCGCCGGCGAGCCCGGCGAACCCGGGGTGCGTGGAGACCTTCGTGGCGATCACGGCGCCGTCGCGATCCCGACCCGACGCCAGCCACTCCCCGATGATCGTCTCCGACTCGCCACCGCCGTGCCCCGGCACCCAGTGCGAGTAGCCGTCGGCCGTGTCGACGAAGTCCCCGCCGCCCGCGACGAAGGCGTCGAGCACCGCGAAGGAGGCGTCGCGGTCGGCAGTCCAGCCGAACACGTTGCCGCCGAGCGCGAGGCGCGCGATCTCGATGTCCGAGCTGCCGATGGCGGTGCGGGCGGGAGTCTGGGTGCTCATCTGTGCGGTGCTCCTTCGGGGCGGGGTTCGGGATCGGCACCGACGCTACCAGCCGGGCCTCTTCCGCGCCTCCAGCTGGACATCCGACGACATCCGATGGCGCGCGGCCGGCCTGCAAATGACCCCTTACGCATCTATCAAATATTGATAGTCATTATCGCTTAATCCCTGTTCGTGCGAGGTTTCCTTGGCTTTTGCGGGCCTTTGGAGTAACGTGACATCCAAGCAGAATTGGCACTTAGTGCCACTTATCTGGCCGAACACGACGATCAAAGGAGATCACATGCGTACGCGCGCCGCAGTCCTGAGGAACGCCCCCGGAGAGTGGAATGTCGAGGAGGTGGAACTCGATGAGCCCGAGTACGGCGAAGTCCTGGTCGAGATGGTCGCCACCGGCCTGTGTCACAGCGACGACCACATCTCGCACGGCGACTCCCAGGTCGAGCACCTCCCCGTCATCGGCGGCCACGAGGGCGCCGGAATCATCCGCAAGATCGGCCCGGGGGTGACCGGTCTCGAAGAGGGCGATCACGTCCTCACCTCGTTCATCCCGGCATGCGGCAGGTGCCGCTGGTGCGCCAACGGCATGCAGAATCTCTGCGACAACGGCGCGCGCATCATGAAGGGCGATCAGCTCGACGGCACCTTCCGCGTCCACACGGACGACGGACTCGACGTCGCGAAGGCCGCCCTGCTCGGCACCTTCTCCGAGTGGCAGGTCTACGACCAGCTGTCGGTCATCAAGATCGACAAGGATCTGCCCCTCGAGGTCGTCTGCCTCGTGGCCTGCGGTGTGCAGACGGGCTTCGGTTCGGCGGCGTACGCCGGCGACATCCAGCCGGGCGATGTCGTGCTCGTCGCGGGCGTCGGCGGCGTCGGCATGAACGCGGTGCAGGGCGCGCGCGAATCCGGCGCCTCGCACATCATCGTCGCGGATCCGCAGCCGGACAAGCAGAAGTGGGCGCTCGACTTCGGCGCGACCGAGTCGTTCCCCTCGATCATGGAGGCGCTGCCCCGCATCCATGAGCTCACCAACGGCCAGGGCGCCGACGTCGCGGTGCTCACGCCGAGCCTCATCACCAACGAGATCATCGGGCAGGGCCTCATCTCCATCCGGAAGGCCGGCACGGTCGTCGTCACCGCGGTGAGCAACGACCGCGAGGAGGGCGTCGTGCCCGGGCTGAACGGCTTCCACCTCGCCATGATGCAGAAGCGCATCCAGGGCGCGCTCTACGGCATGAAGTCGCCGCGCGAGGCCATGCCGCAGCTGCTCAACATGTACCGCGCCGGCAACCTCAAGCTCGACGAGCTCATCACCCGCTGCTACACGCTCGACGAGATCAACCAGGCGTACGACGACATGCGCGAGGGCCGCAACATCCGCGGCGTGATCAAGTTCAAGTAGACCGCCGCTGCGCACCGGGGCCCGGCGTCGCGTCGCGATACCGGGCCCCGGTGCGTCGGGTCCGACATGACGACCCGCGACGCACCGCCCCCTTCGCATTCCCGGCGAGGGTGTGCTTCCGTGCGAGGGTGTGCTTCCATGCGAGGGTGTGCTTCCGCGCGAGCGTATGGCTGATGCGCCGTCCGCAAGCTATTCGCTCGCACGGAAGCTGTGCACGCGCTCTCCGGATGGCCCGCGCACCGGATGGCCCGCGCTCAGGCCCCGTCGCGCCAGGCGGCGAGACTCACCGGGTCGTCGGTGATGACGAGGTCGACGCCGCGCTCCTGCGCCTCCTCCCAGCGCTTCTCGGTGTTGAGGGTGTAGACGAGGGCGCCGATCCCTGCCGCGCGCAGGCGCTCGAGCAGCTCGGGGCGGGCCTCGTAGAGCCGGGTGCGGGCGCCCACGGCCGAGACCTGCAGCGCGACGGCCTCCTGCACCGTGCCCTCGTCCCATTCGCGGGTCAGCAGCACGCGGGCGAACTCGGGCGCGATCCGCTGCAGCTCCTCGAGCGTCGGCAGTTCGAACGACTCCAGCGCGACCCGGTTGACCATGTAGCGCGAGCGCAGCAGGTCGATCACGACCTCCATCTGCTCGGGCGTCCACTCCCCCTTGAGCTCGATGAGGGCGCGCGTGGTCGACGGGGCGAGCAGGTCGAGGAACTCCTCAAGCGTGGGCACGGGCTCGCCGACGAAGTCGGGTGAGAACCACGAGCCGGCGTCGAGCGAGCGGATCTCGGCGAAGGTGCGCTCCGAGACGGGCCCGCTGCCGCTCGTGGTGCGGTCGAGCTCGGGATCGTGCATGAGGATCGGCACCCCGTCCGAGGTGAGCCGCACGTCGGTCTCGACGAACTCGACGTCCTGGTCGATGGCGACGCTCATGGCGGCGAGCGTGTTCTCGGGGGCGACCGCGGCTGCCCCGCGGTGGGAGATGATGCCGACGGGCCCGTCGCGCCGCAGCGCCCCGTGCAACTGCATGGTGCTGGCCGCGGCGGCGTGGGGGTTGAGGCCCAGGAGCACGATGAGCAGGGTGACGAGCATCCACGCGAGCAGGCCCAGGCGCAGCCCCTGGGGCTGCCGGATGGACGCCTCGTCTCGCATGTTCGAGCCTCCTCGCACCGCGCGGCATCGCACGGTGCTCACAGCATAGCGAAGTCCGTTACCTTTTTGTGATCTTTCCTGCCGGGTTGCGGAACCGCCTCGCGATACCCGCGTCGCCGGGTATCGAGCGGAGCATTTTCCGGCTGATCTCGCCGAAACGGCCGGAGAATCCTCCTTTCGGCCCGGCATGGTCCGCCCCCCGGCACGCTGCCGGGCAAGCGCCTCCGTCACCCCTCCCCGCCCCGCCCCAGGTAGGCGGCGACGACCCGCGGATCCGCGAGCGTCTCGGCGACGGGACCGCCCGCGATGATCTCCCCGTCCTCCAGCACCGTCACCCGGTCGGAGGCTGCGCGCACGAACCCGATGTCGTGCTCGATGAGCAGCACCCCGCAGCCGAACGCCTCGGGAATGCGGCGCACCCGCTGCGCCAGGACGGCGCTCTCGGCCTCGTTCAACCCGGCGGCCGGCTCGTCGAGCAGCAGCACCCGGGGCCCGGAGGCGAGCGCAGCGGCGACCTCGAGGATGCGGCGCGATCCCGCATCGACGAGGCGGATCGGTACGCGCCCTTCCGGCAGGCCGAAGAAGTCGTGCAACCGCCGCAGCCGGGCACCCGCTGTGGTGCTCGGCTCGTCAGCACCAGCCGCACCGGCCGCACCGGCCGCACCCGCCGCACCCGCCGCACCCGCCGCACCCGCCGCACCCGCCGCGAGGCGGAGGTACTCGTCGACGGTGACGGTCTCGAGCGCCTGCTGATGCTGGAAGGTGCGCCGGATCCCGCGCCGCGCCCGATCCCGCGCCGCGAGCGCGTCGATGGGCGCGCCGTCGAGCCGCACGGATCCCCCGTATCCGGGGAGGAACCCGGCGACCGCGTCGACGAGGGTGGACTTGCCCGCGCCGTTCGGGCCGATGAGCGCGTGCACCTCCGAGGGGGCGACGGTCAGCGTCACCCGGTCGAGCGCCCGTGCGCCTCCGTATGAGACGTCGAGCGCCTCGATCTCCAGGCACGGCGGAACGTGGCCGACGCGCTGCGCAGCCGCCTCCGCACCGGCCCCCGGCGCGACCTCGAGCGCGCAGCTCGTGCGCACGCCGCGGAAGGCCCGCTCCTCGAGCCGGGCGTTCAGCTGCTCGGCGATCCCGCCCCCGCCGCGGCGCAGCACGTCGAAC
>JASGDX010000247.1:0-3069 GCA_047606985.1 Leucobacter sp.
CCGCCCGCTTCGCCGGAATCCGCCCTGTCGGGCTCGGCTTCGCCGGGCCGTGACGAAACCGCGAACGGTGCCGCGGCCGTCGCGGGTGCAGGAGCCGCGGGCGACCCATCGGGCAACGCCGCCGAGGGGCGATCCCGCACGGCCCGCAGGGACCGCGCGGACCGCGGCGCCGGCACATCCGGCACCCGCTCCGCCGGCACCCCGGCAGCGTGGCGCGCCCTGCTGCGCCCCGGCGTGCTCGTGCCTGCGCTGATCCTGCTCCTCGCGCTCGCATGGGCCGTGGCGCCCGGCCTCTTCACCTCGGTGAACCCCACCGCGCAGGTCGGCGCGGCGCTGCAGGCGCCGAGCGCCGAGCACTGGTTCGGCACCGACGCCACCGGGCGCGACCTCTACTCGCGCGTCATCCACGGCGCCTCGCAGTCCATCGCGGCTGCGCTCATCGCGGTGCTCGTCGGCCTCGTCTTCGGCTCGCTCATCGGGGTCGCCGCCGGCGCAGTGGGCGGCCGGCTGGACGAGGCGCTGATGCGGCTGGTCGACGTGCTGCTCGCGATCCCGACCCTGCTGCTCTCGCTGAGCGTGGTGATCCTGCTGGGCTTCGGCACCGCCAACGCGGCCATCGCGGTGGGCGTCACCTCGGTCGCGGTGTTCGCCCGGCTGTCGCGCTCGCAGGTGGTGAGCGTGCGGGCCAGCGAGTTCGTCGAGGCCGCGTACGGCTCGGGCGGCACCTTCGCGAGCGTGCTGTGGCGCCACGTGCTGCCCAACTCGCTGACCCCGGTGATCGCGCTCGCGGCGCTGCAGCTGGGATCCGCGATCCTGCAGATCTCCACCCTCGGCTTCCTCGGCTACGGCGCCCCGCCGCCCACGCCTGAGTGGGGCCTGCTCATCTCCGAGGGTCGCAACTACGTGGCCACCGCCTGGTGGCTGACCACGCTGCCCGGCCTCGTCGTCGTGGCCGTCGTCATCGCCACCAACCGCCTGAGCCAGGCCATAGGAACCGGAGGAGACCGATGAGCGAGTCGCCGCTGCTGAGCATCAGAGAACTCGCGGTGCAGTACCGCACGAGCCGCGGGCCCGTCGACGCCGTGCGCGGCGTGAGCTTCGACGTCGAGGCCGGCAAAGTCACGGCGGTCGTGGGCGAGTCGGGATCGGGCAAGACCACGGTCGCGCAGTCGGTGATCGGCCTGCTCGCCTCGAACGGCCGCATCGTGCGCGGCGGCATCACGCTGAACGAGCGCCGCCTCGGCACCACCGAGCTGGTCGGACTCAAGGAGCGCCGCTGGCAGGATCTGCGCGGGCGCTGCATCGGGCTCATCCCGCAGGATCCGGGCAACTCGCTCAACCCCGTGCAGACCGTGGGGAGGAGCATCAGCGAGTCGCTGCGCATCCACGGGTCGTCGAGTCGCGACGAGGTGCGGGATCGCGTGCACGCCCTGCTCGAGCAGGTCGGCATCGACGACCCGATCCGCCGCGCCAAGCAGTACCCGCACGAGTTCTCGGGCGGCATGCGGCAACGCGTGCTCATCGCCGCGGCCATCGCCAACGACCCCGAGCTCATCATCGCCGACGAGCCCACCTCGGCCCTCGACGTCACCGTGCAGCGCACGGTGCTCGACCTCATCGACCGGCTGCGCGAGGAGACCGGCACGGGCGTGCTGTTCATCACGCACGACCTGGCGGTGGCGGCGGATCGCGCCGACAGCGTCGTGGTGATGCGCCACGGCGAGGTGCAGGAGGCCGGGCCGAGCGCCCAGGTGCTCGCGAAGCCGGAGTCGGAGTACACGCAGCAGCTCATGCGCGATGCGCCCTCGTTCGGGCGGCTCATCGACCTCTCGGCGGTCCCGCTGCTTGAGCGGAGCGAGGAACGAGCGCAGGTCCCGCTGCTTGAGCGGAGCGAGGAACGAGCGCAGGTCCCGCTGCTTGAGCGGAGCGAGGAACGAGCGCAGCCGAAATCGAGGGAGGCGGCTCCGACTCCGCTGCGCTCCGCCGGGACGGCAGGCGATCCCGCACCCGCCGCAACCCCCCTCGTCGAGGTGCGCGACCTGCGGCAGGTCTTCGGCCGCGGCGCCGGCGCCTTCGTGGCGGTCGACGGCGTCTCGTTCACGGTGGCGCGCGGTTCGACGCACGCGCTCGTGGGCGAGTCGGGATCTGGCAAGACCACCACCGGCCGCGCGATCGCCGGCTTCTCGCGGCCGACCTCGGGCAGCGTGCGCGTGATCGGCGCCGGACGGGCAGGCGATGCTCGCCGAGCCGACGTGCGCCGAGCCGACGTGCACGGGGTAGACGTGCACGGGGTCGACGTGCACGGGGCGGTCGGGGGAGGAGCGGTGGCACGCGGAGCGGCCGGGCGGGCTGGGATCGGAGCCGCGAGCGCCGATCCCGCAACGGGTGCACTCGATCGTTCGAGCGCCGATCCCGCAACCGCAGCGCTCGATCCCGCCGTTCTCGACCCCGCCGTTCTCGATCCCGCCGCGCTCGATCCCGCAGCCGCGGGCATCGGCCCCGCCGCCGGAATCGAGGTCACCGCGCTGCGGGGCGCCGCGCTGCGGGAGTTCCGGCGCACCGTGCAGATGGTGTACCAGAACCCGTACAGCTCGCTCGATCCGCGGCTCTCCATCGGGCAGACGCTCGCCGAGCCGCTGCGGAACTTCCGCATCGGATCGCGGCGCGAGCACGCCGACCGCGTCGCGCACGCGCTCGAGCTCGTCGCTCTGCCCGCCGACTTCGCGCACCGCAGGCCGCGCGAGCTCTCGGGCGGGCAGCGGCAGCGCGTGGCGATCGCACGGGCGCTCATCGTCGAGCCCGAGCTCGTGGTGCTCGACGAGGCCGTCTCGGCGCTCGACGTGACGGTGCAGGCCCAGATCCTGCGCCTGCTCGCGCAGCTGCAGGAGGAGCTCGGGCTCACCTACGTGTTCATCTCGCACGACCTCGCCGTGGTGCGGCAGATCGCCGACACCGTGTCGGTGCTGCAGCGCGGCGTGCAGGTGGAGTACGGCGAGACCGAGCAGGTCTTCGGCGACGCGCAGCACCCGTACACCCGGAGGCTCATCGACGCGATCCCGGGTGCCTCGC
>JASGDX010000248.1:0-3346 GCA_047606985.1 Leucobacter sp.
ATCCGCTGAGCCTGAGCGCGGTGTGGGAGGGGCTCTGGCATCCGGACGACACGGATGCCTCCATCATCGTGTGGACACTGCGACTCCCCCGCACGGTCGTCGCCATCGTGACCGGGGCGGCGTTCGGTGTGGCGGGCGCGCTGATCCAAGCACTCACGCGCAACCCCTTGGCCGATCCCGGCGTCCTCGGCGTGAACGCCGGCGCGGGCTTCGCCATCACCGTCGGGGTCGGCCTGTTCGGGCTGTCCGGCATCACCGGTTACATTTGGTTCGCCTTCCTGGGCGCCGCGGCAGCGACGATCCTCGTCTATGTCATCGGCACGGCGGGCCGCGGCACCGTGTCGCCCGTCACCCTCGTGCTGGCGGGGGTCGCGCTCAGCGCGGTGCTGAACGGGGTCTCCACCTTCCTCACGCTCATCGACGAGCGCACCTTCGACTCGGTGCGCAACTGGGGCGTCGGCACCGTCGCGCGCACCTCGCTCGAAGATGCCGTGTCGGTACTGCCGTTCCTGCTGCTCGGCCTGGCCATCGCGGTGGCGCTGTCGGGAGCGCTGAACGCGATCGCCCTCGGCGACGAGCTGGCCGCCGCGCTCGGGACGAAAGTGATGTGCACGCGCGTGCTCGGAATCGTCGCCATCACTCTCCTCGGCGGCGGAGCAACCGCGCTCACGGGCGGGATCGCGTTCGTCGGGCTCATGGTCCCGCACATCGTGCGGTGGTTCATCGGGCCGGATCAGCGCTGGATCATCGCGTGCTCGGCGCTGACGGCGCCGGTGCTCGTGCTCGTCGCCGACGTGATCGGGCGGGTGATCGCCCGCCCCGGCGAGATCGAGGTCGGGATCGTGACGGCCGTGATCGGCGCTCCGGTGCTCATCGCCCTCGTGCGCGCCCGCAAGGCGAGTGGTCTATGACCGGGCTCTCCGCGCCGAGCCGGCGCGCCGTCGACTTCGGCTATGCGGGCCGCACGCTGCGCACCCGCTGGTTCTCGGGCCGCCTGGCGGTGCGCCTGATCACGGTCTCCGCAGCCTGCTTCGTCATCGCGATCGGCGCGGCGGTCGTGGCGCTCACCCTGGGCCAGTATCCGCTGGCCCTCGACCAGGTGGCCACGGCGCTCGTCGGCGGGGGTGCGTCCTTCCACCGGACGATCGTCCTGGAATGGCGCTTGCCGGTCGCGGTGGCCGCCGTCCTCTTCGGCGGCCTGCTCGGGATCGGCGGCGCGATCTTCCAGTCGCTGACGCGCAACCCGCTGGGTTCTCCCGATCTGATCGGATTCGATGCCGGCTCCTACACGGCCGTTGTGATCAGCATCCTCCTGCTCGGCACGAGCGGCTACTGGACCCTGGCCTCCGCGGCCCTGATCGGGGGGCTCGCGACCGCCTTCGTCGTGTACCTGCTCTCGTATCGGCGCGGAGTGCAGGGGTTCCGGCTCATCATCGTCGGCATCGGCATCTCGGCCATGCTCGGCTCGATCAACTCGTACCTCGTCACCCGCGCCGACATCGACGACGCGATGACGGTCGGGTTCTGGGAAGCCGGATCGATCGGCCGCGTCTCCTGGGCCTCGATGGTCCCCTCCCTCCTCGTCGGCGCCCTGGTCGTCGTGGCGGCGATGACGCTCGCGCCGGCACTGCGCAGGCTCGAGCTCGGCGACGATGCCGCGACGAACCTGGGCACGAAGCCGACCCCGGCCCGGCTCGGGCTCATGATCGTGGGCGTGGCCGCGACCGCCCTGGTGACGGCGGCGGCCGGCCCGATCGGATTCATCTCCCTCGCGGCCCCGCAGCTCGCCCGGCGGCTCACTCGGTCCGCCGGTGTGAGCCTGCTCGCCTCCGCGGCGATGGGCGCCGCGCTGCTCGCGCTCGCGCACCTGCTGTCACTGCTCGTCGCGAACGTCTTCCGCGCGATCCCGGTCGGCCTGATCACCGTGTGCCTGGGCGGACTGTATCTGATCTGGCTGCTGATCCGCGAAGCCCGCACCTCGAACGGAGCCACTCGATGACCGCGACCCCACCGCCATCCCGCCTCGTCGCGGAAGACGCCACCATCGGCTACGAGAAGCGTGTCGTCTCACGGGATCTGTCCGTGGCCATCCCGGACGGATCGTTCACGGCGATCATCGGACCGAATGGATGCGGCAAGTCCACGCTGCTGCGCGCGTTCGCCCGCGTGATCACCCCCATCGCGGGCCGGGTGCTGCTCGACGGCAAGGCGATCGGCTCATACCGCACGAAGGAGATCGCCCGCCAGCTCGGGCTGCTGCCGCAGAGCTCGCTGGCTCCCGACGGCATCCGCGTCGCCGACCTCGTCGCCCGTGGCCGCGCTCCCTACCAGGGCCTGTTCCAGCAGTGGCGGGCATCCGACGAGGAGGCCGTCGCGCGGGCGCTGGAGACGACCCGCCTGACCGACCTCTCCGGCCAGCTCGTGGACGAGCTCTCGGGCGGGCAGCGTCAGCGGGTGTGGGTCGCGATGCTCCTCGCGCAGGACACGCCGATCATGCTGCTCGACGAGCCGACGACCTTCCTCGACATCGCCCACCAGTACGAGCTGATGGAGCTCTTCCGCACCTTCCACGAGCAGGGGAAGACCATCGTCGCCGTGCTGCACGATCTCGATCAGGCCGCCCGCTACGCCGACCACCTCATCGTCATGCAGGACGGCGACCTCGTCGCCGCGGGGCACCCGCAGGAAGTCATCACCGCCGCTCTGATTGAGGAGGTCTTCGGGCTGGCCGCGCTCGTCGTTCCCGACCCGGTCACCGGCACCCCCGTCGTCGTCCCCCTCGATCCGCGCGCATCGGGCCCCGTCGATCCGCCCGTCCGTCCTGCCCCCTCCCCGAGCATCCCCGAAAAGGAGTGAGCCCCGCATGGCCCGCAGCCTCCGCCCCCTGAGCGTCTACCCGATCACGACCCGCACGCTCGACGTGCTCCGCGTCGCCGACGTCACCCCCGGAATGCGCCGAGTGACCCTCGGCGGCGCGGGACTGGACGCGCACATCGCCGCCAACGGCTACCCCGTCGCGGCTTTCCGCTCCGACGGGTTCGACGACGAGGGAAAGCTGATCCTCCCACATCCCGACCACCCAGATGCCGCAGGGCCGACGCAGGCCGACGGCGTGCTGAACTGGCCGCGCGGCGACGAGCGCCCGCTGGTGCGCACCTATACGGTGCGCCGGTGGGATCCTGTCGCCGGCGAGGTCGACCTCGACTTCGTGAGACACGGCGTGGGTCCCGCCACGACGTGGGCGTATCGAGTGCAGCCGGGCGAACGCGTGCAGTGGGCCGGCCCGAAGATGTCGGCGCCGCACCCGGTCGGGGTGGACTGGACCCTCGTCGCCGGCGACGAGACC
>JASGDX010000249.1:0-13759 GCA_047606985.1 Leucobacter sp.
GGCGGCCGTCGCCGAAGCGCTCGATAGCATCATACGCTTCCAGCGGTAGCGGATGATGCGATCGAGCACCTCGGTGGGCGGGACCGTCGTGTCAGTACTCGATGACGCTCCTGATGCCCCTGCCTTGACGCATCTGCTCGAACGCCTCGTTGACATCTTCGAGCGCGATGCGGTCGGTGATCATCGAGTCGAGGTCGACGAGACCCTCCATGTAGAGGTCGACGATCTTCGGGAAGTCGATCGACATGCGGGTCGAGCCGTAGTTGCAGCCGATGAGCTTCTTCTCCTGGTCGCTCATCACGAACGGATCGATCGAGATCTTCACGCCGTCGGCCACCTGGCCCACCACCACAGCCGTGCCGCCGCGACGGATCGCCTCGTAGCAGGCCTCGATGGTGAACGGCAGGCCGATCGCCTCGAAGGCGTAGTCGACGCCGCGGCCGCCGGTGAGCGTGTGCACCGCCTCGACGAGATCGACCTCGCGGCTGTTGACGACGTGCGTCGCCCCGAAGGTGCGGCCCAGCTCGAGTTTCTCCTCGCTGACGTCGGCGACGATGATCTGCTTCGCGCCGGCGAGACGGGCGCCCTGCACGACGTTGAGGCCCACGCCGCCGCATCCCACGACGAGCACGGTCGAACCGGGCTCGACCTTCGCCGTGTTGATCACGGCGCCGATGCCGGTGGTGACTGCGCAGCCGACCAGCGCGGCCTGCGCGAGGGGCGCGTCCTTGCGGATCCTGATCGCGGCCGACGCCGGCACCATGGCATGATCGCCGAAGGAGCCCACGGCCAGGAAGCTCTTGACATCCTGCTCGCCGTCTCTGAGGCGCGGCCTGCCGTCGAAGAAGACGTGCCGGTAGGCGGTCTCGTTGGCGAGCTGGCACAGCACCGGGTGGCCCGAGACGCAGAACTCGCACTTCTGGCAAGAGGGGGTCCAGGACAGGATCACGTGGTCGTCGACCTCGAGGTCCGTGACTTCGGAGCCCACCGCGGCGACGACGCCGGCGCCCTCGTGGCCGAGCACCAGGGGGGCGGGGGTCTCCCACTCCCCGTCGAGCGCGTGCAGGTCGCTGTGGCAGACGCCGGATGCGGCGAGCTTCACGAGTACCTCGTTGGGGCTCGGGGTCGAGGGGATCTGCAGCTCGCGGATCTCGAGGGGCTGTTCGGGGCCGACGAAGACCGCAGCCCGTACGGGGGTGGTGGACATGAGGATCCTTTCTAACGGGTTCGGGTGCTGGAGGCGCTGAGCTCGACCTCGCCGAGTGCGCGCACCGCGCGGATGAGATCGAGGATCCGCTTCGGTTCGTCCTGGGGGAAGGCGGTGGCCTTGAAGACCGGAGGGATCAGCACCCAGACGAATGCGCCGCCCATCGGGCTGAGCGTGAGGGTTCGCCCGCCCGCCTCGTCGGCGATCTTCGCGCGCACCATGTCAATGCGGGGGAGATGCGGGGCGACGGCGGCGTTCAGCTGCGCGAGGGAGCGGGCCGATGGGGTGGTGCCGCGCTCGGCGACGAAGACGCCGCCGCGCTGCTCGCCTCGATGCACGAGCCTCACGCCCGACGGCGCGGTGGAGGCGGGGAGTCGCGTCGACACGGTGAACGCGTAGACGCGGGAGAAGATGAAGTTGCCGGGATCGTAACTCAGCACGAGGTCGATCCCATCGGGCGTGCGCACTTCGACGGTGGTCTGGTCGCTGCGCCGCACCTCGCCGAACTGCTCGGCGGTGCGGCGCAGGGCCCGCCGGGCCCGGTCCACGATGGGACCGTTCCCGGCGAGCGGGTGACGGCGCTGCCGGGCCCGGCCGCCAGCGGTGGTCGAGGCGAACGGGTTCACTGCCGATCCGCCGCTTCCGATGCCGCGATGACGTCCGAGCCCACCACATCGTCGTACTCGTGGTCCAGGCTCTCGGAGCGCACGACGATGTTCGACTGGGTGTGGATGAGGTCCGTCGGCTTGAACAGCGGCAGGCGGTTGGCCTTCAGCCAGATGATGCCGAACAGCGCGATCGCGGCGATGAGGATGCCGGCGACGCTCCAGATCACGATGCGCTGCTCGATATCCGGCACGATGAAGACGATCAGGTAGACGCAGGAGGCGATGCCCAGCACCTGGGGGATCGGGTAGAACGGTGTCTTGAAGGGGCGCTTGGCCGCCGGGTACTTGCGGCGGAGCACGATGACGTCGATCTGGGCGATGATGTAGCTGAGCAGCCAGGTGGTGCACGCGATGCTCACGAGGGTGAGGATCAGGTCGATGCCGCTCTCGGCGAACATGGAGTAGGCGAGCACCGAGGCCATGCAGCACGCCGTGACGATCATTCCGGCCCACGGCACGCGAGTGCGGCGGCTCACCTTCCCGAACCACTTCGGCAGCAGGCCTTCGTTGGCGAGGCCGTAGAGCATGCGCGGGATCGCGGCGAGGTAGGAGTTGCCGGTCGAGAACGACGCCGCGATCGTACCGAGGGTCATGATGAGGCCGCCGGCGGTGCCGAAGATCGCAGTCGCTCCGACGACCTGCGGGATCGACGAACTGGCCATCTCGGCGAGGTCGGCGTAGCGCGTCGCTCCCCACCCGAAGAGCACGTCGACGATGAAGATGGTGATCACGCCTGCGAGCATGGCGAGCGGGATGTTCTTCCAAGGATTCTTGATCTCCTCGGCGAGCGGGGCGACGAACTCCATGCCGATGTACAGCCAGATGGCGACCGCGCCCATCGAGGCGAGGGTGCCCCAGTCCGTGGCGAGGAACGGGTTGTCGACGAGGGTGCCGGTGCCGAGGCTGAAGATGCCTCCCAGGCCCATGACCGTGAGGATGGTCATCTTGGCGACGACGATCGGGATCTGCACGCGTGCGTAGAAGTTGATGCCGGCGATGTTCAGCACGAAGAGGATCGCGAGCAGCAGGAATGAGAACAGGGGTGCGGGCACTCCCGTGATCGAGTTGAACGCGTTGCCCGCGACCATCAGCTGGGTGCCGCCGTCGGCGGACACCAGGACCAGGTAGCCGCCGAGCACCGCGATGATCGCCATGAGTCGGCCGAGCGCAGGCATCGTGTACTCGCCGACCATGCCGCCGCCGGGGAGCATCGAGGCGAGTTCGCCGTAGGAGATGGCGACCATGACGATGATGACGAGGCCGATGAGGGCGGGGATCGCGAAGGCGAGTCCGCCGACGCCGAATCCGTTGCCGAGTGAGACCATCGCGGTGCCCGAGACGACGAGCCCGGTCGAGGCGGCATAGGCCGCGGTGAAACCGAGACTTCGCTTGAGTTTCGTCATGTATCAGCTCCTTCGCATGTGACTGTTCACGTGTATGACGTGAACCAGCATGCAACGGGAGAATTCGCCTCGCACTATGCACTCTGTATCAATTTCAGGCGAGCGGCGACGGTCTGACACGTCAGGTGTGCTCAGATCTCCGGCAGAATGGCCAGAATCTCAGCCATCCATGGACTGTTTGATAAGTCGGGTTGCATGAGCTAGTGATAGTAGCGGAGCGCCAGCGCGAATTCGGCGCGCGTCTGGAAGTCGTCGAGATCCGCACCGGTGAGCGCGGTGATCTGCCGCAGCCGCTGTGTCAACGTGTGCCGATGCACGTCGAGTTCTCGGGCGGTGGGAAGCTGACGTCCGTGATGCTTGAGCCACACGCGCAGCGTCTCGAGCAATTCGGTGCCGTGCTCGGCGTCGCTCCTGCCGAGCGGGCCGAGCAGTCTCCGAGCGACGTGGACCGCATCCGAGGCGTCGATCAGGTCGGAGACGCCCTCTCTCCAGATCTCGGGGAACGAGGTGACGATGGAGGCGCCGCGCCGCAGCCCGAACTCGGCCGCCTTCTTCGCCTCCTCCAAAGCGAGGCCGAGCTCCTCCCAGCGATCGCACTGGGATCGGCCGAGCACGAGGCCGTAGCCGGCGAGCTCCTCGATGAATCGCTCCGCGTCCTGCTCGTGCACCAGCAGGGCGACATCGCTGCGGTACCGCGCGAAGAAGAGCGGGAAATCGGCGCCGGCGTGCAGCGACTCCAGCGACGGCATCAGGCTCGCGGTGTCGAAGTGCTGCGGGATCCCGATCATGGAGACGAGGGGAGGATCGGGCAGCGGGCCCCACACGCTCTCGACGATGTGCCGGGTCACCGCGATGCTACCCGAGAGGATGAGCTGGAGGAGCGCCTCGCGCAGGGTCGTGTGCAGCGATGCGAGCGCCTGGTTCTGCTCGAGCGACACGCTCACCAGTGCGAGCACGCTCGAGAGCACGTTGCGCGACACGTCATCGAAGCCGCGGCTCAGGGTGAGCACGAGCACGCCGCTCGGATGGCCCGGTTCTCCGAGCATCTGCAGCACCGCCTCGACCTCCGGGGTCGCCTGAGCGGAGCGGAAGCGCTGACCCTCCTCCAGCGTGCGCTGCACGATGGGGGTGAGCTCGGCCTCGCTGACCCGCGGACCGTCGGGCGCCTCGATGAGCGTCACGGGCCGGCCGAGGGGATCGTAGAGCGCGACGCCGCAGCCGAGTTGCCGGGCCGTTTCGCGCAGCGTCGCATTGAGGCCGTCGCGACGGGTGGCGGCGTTCGCAATGGCCTTCTGCGCGCGCAGCGATCGTGTGTAGCGCTCGGTCTGATCGCGCTGGAGCACCCGGGCCGCCTCCTGCAGCAGATCCATGAAGGAGATCTCGTAGGGCACGTCGAAGAGGATCAGCCCGTGTCTTCTGCAGGCGACGGCGAGTTGATGCGGAACCCCCTTGTGCAGCACGTCGCTGCCGAACCCGATGCCGATCACCCCGTGCGCGGCGACGAGCGCGGCGTAGTCGTCGTAGACGCGCTCGAGGCGCTCCGGCGCGATGCGCACCTCCGGCACCGATGGGTCTGCCGAATGCACGACCGGAAACTGCCAGCCGAGGGTGAGGATGACCTCCGCCGGGCCGAGGAACGGCGTCGGGTCGATCATGTCGGTGGCGTGCAGCCACTCGAACTCCTGGTCGAAGGCCTCGTCAGCCGCGCCCTCGCCCTCGCCGTCCACCACGAGTCTGAGGTGGAGCGACGGGTTCTGGAGGAGTTTGCGCAGGCTGAGCGACACGCAACAATGGTACGCGTGCCGCGGTCGCGGCAGTCAGACGATCCTGACCGGTGTTCCACTGGCGATGCCCGTGCGCCGCTGGAACGCGTCCGAGGTCACCGCGACCGCTGGTGCGTCGTCGCCGGAGGGAGTGCCGGGGCTCGTCGCCCCTCCGGCCGTCCCCTCCGCCGGGGTGCTCGTGGAGGGGAACCCGAGCGCGTCGATGACCGCCGGGCCGTCGTCGCCGAATTGGAGTCGCAGCTCGGCGATCGAGTCGGCAAGCCGCCCTTCGAGCTCCGCTACAGCGCGCGATACGGCCGACCGCACCGCCCGCGCCAGGGCAGCGGCGTCCTGGTCGCGCACCGGCACCTCGGCGTGGCAGTACACCACGCCGTCGCCCGACACGGCCTCCGCGCGCAGACCCTCGCCGTCTCGGCGCACCCGCACCTCGAGCACGCTGCTCGTCGAGAGCGCAGGGGTCGCGGCGAAGGGCAGCGGAATGCCCGAAGGGGCGTCACCGCGATCGTCGGCCGCATGGCCGTGATCGGGTGACGCCCCTCCGAAGGTGAACTTCAGATCCATGGGATCCAGCCTACGCCTGCGCCGCCAGCACCTCGTCGACGGTGCTCGAGGCCAGGTCGGGGAACGCGTGCGCGACGCCGACGTTCGCGATGACCCCGTCGTGCGCATTGAGGCCGAGCGCGAGCGCGTGGTCGTCGTTCAGCGCCTTGACCCAGCCCTTGTCCGCCAGCGCGACCGTGTAGGGAAGTGTCGCGTTGGTGAGCGCCGCGGTGGAGGTCTCGGGCACCGCGCCCGGCATGTTGGCCACGCAGTAGTAGATCGAGTTGTGCACCTGGAAGGTGGGGTCGTCGTGCGTGGTGGGGCGCGAGTTCTCGAAGCAGCCGCCCTGGTCGATGGCGATGTCGACGAGCACCGATCCCGGCTTCATCTGCGCCACCATCTCGTCGGTGACGAGCTTCGGGGCCTTCTCTCCCGGGATGAGCACGGAGCCGATGACCAGGTCGGCGTCCTTGAGCGCCTCGGTGATGTTGTGCGCGTTGGAGGTGCGGGTCTCGATGCGGCAGTCGAACTCGTTCTCCAGCTGCTTGAGGCGGGCGAGGGAGATGTCGATGATGGTGACGTCGGCGCCCATGCCGTGGGCGATCCACGCGGCCTCCTCGCCGGCGACGCCGCCGCCGATCACGACGACCTTGCCGTGGCGGGTCGCGGTGACGCCGCCGAGCAGCAGGCCGCGGCCGCCGTTGCCCTTCATGAGGGCGTTCGCGCCGACCTGAGCGGAGAGCCGGCCGGCCACCTCGGACATCGGCGAGAGCAGGGGCAGTGCGCGGGAGGGCAGCTGCACGGTCTCGTAGGCGATGGCGGTGGTGCCCGACTCGAGCACGGCCTCCGTGAGGGTCCGGTCTGCGGCGAGATGCAGGTAGGTGAAGAGCGCCTGTCCCTTGCGCAGCTTGTCGTACTCGGCGGGGATGGGCTCCTTGACCTTGAGGATCATGTCGGACTCGGCCCACACCTGATCGGCTCCCTCGACGATCGTCGCGCCGGCGGCGGCGTACTCCTCGTCGCTGACGGCCGAACCGACACCGGCTCCGGCCTGCACGAGCACCTCGTGACCGCGGCGGGTCAGCTCGAAGACGCCGGCCTGCGTGATGGCGACGCGATTCTCGTTGTTCTTGATCTCGGTGGGGATACCGACGCGCATGGTCTGCTCCAGATAGTCGACTGCGGTGTGTGAATCGTCCGCCCGGCGGCGCGCGGCCTCGGAGGACGAGCGCCGTCGGGATGACTCGATTGTGCAGCATATTCGTATTTCGCAAATAAAGCACGAATTCTCTGCGGAAACAGTCGTTTTTGTGGAAGAATGTGAAGCGAAAGGTGGTCAGCAAAGACTGAGGGATCGAAGAATCTGCGTCCGGACGCCGACCTCGACGATGTGGACCGCAAGATCGTCGAAGAACTGCAGTCGAACGGTCGCATCACCAATGCCGAGCTCGCGGAGCGCGTGGGCGTGGCCGCCTCGACTTGCATCGCCCGCGTGCGCAGCCTCGTGTCCCGGCGCATCATCACCGGTTTCACCGCGACGGTGGACCCGCGCGCCATGGGCTTCGGCCTCGAGGTGCTCGTGAGCGTCACCGTGCGCTCGGGCGCGCGCCAGCGCATCTCCGAGCTGAGCGACGAGCTGCGTTCGCTGCCCGAGGTGATGCAGCTGTTCTTCCTCGGCGGCGTCGAGGACTTCATCATCCACCTCGCCGTGCGAGACTCCGACCACGTGCGCGACTTCGTCGTCGAGCACCTGTCGGCGCACCCCGCGGTGTCCTCCACCCGCACGAGCATCGTGTTCAGCCACCATCAGAACCCGGTGCGCGTCGAGCGCTGACGGGCGCGGCGGCTCAGCAGAAGCCCCGTCTTCCTCTCCCCACCCCTCATCCATTGGTCAGTTTCAGGGGTAACTTCTGCGCAATACCCCTGAAACTGACAAGTGGATGGGGAGATCCGAGCTTGGCGGAGATGGTCGGCGGAGGGACGGGGCTGGCGACGGGGACGGGGCTGGCGTCGGGGGCTGGCGACCGGGCGAGCCCATCCGTAAGCTGGAGCTCGGCGGCGGGGCGCGATCCGGCACCGGTTCCGGGATCCTCAACCTCGGATCCCCGATCCCGAGTTGCCCGGATCCCCGATCCCGAGTTCCCCGGATCCGCGATCCCGCAGCCGAGACCAGATCCGCCCCGAGCCGACGGAGGAGCCGAGCATGGCGCGAGCACTGCTGATCGTCGATGTGCAGAACGACTTCACGGAGGGCGGCGCCCTCGGCGTGCAGGGCGGCGGCGCCGTCGCGGAGGGGATCAGCGAACTGCTGCGCTCCTCCGACCGCTACGGGCTCGTGGCGGCATCCCGCGACTGGCACGATGCCGAGGGCGACAACGGCGGCCACTTCGCGGCTGCGGGATCGGAGCCAGACTTCGCGAGCACCTGGCCCGTGCACTGCGTGCAGGGCACGGAGGGCGCCGACTACCACCCGGCGCTGGACATCGACCGCATCGACGTGCACGTGCGCAAGGGGATGGGGGAGCCCGCCTACTCCGCGTTCGAGGGACGCGCGGTCGACGGCAGGGAACTCGCGGAGGTGCTCGCCGAGCACGGCGTCGACGCGCTCGACGTCGTCGGGATCGCGACCGACTACTGCGTGCGGGCGTCGGCGCTCGACGCGCTGCGGCTCGGGATCCGCGTGCGCGTGCTCACCGATCTGATCGCGGGCGTCGCGCCCGAGAGCTCCGTCGCCGCGCTCCGGGAGATGGCCGCGGCCGGCGCCGAGTTCGTCTGATCGCGGGCCCGAAGCGACGCAGCTCGACGATCGACTCGGCTCGCCCATCGGCGCGACCTCGGAGATCGGCACCCGTCCTGCCGAGCCGGTTCGCTCAGTGCCCGCCCTGCGGGGTGAGGCGGGCCTCGTAGGCGTCGAGCGCGAGTTCGGCGGCACGCAGCGCCTGCGAGCTGTAGCGGCCGATGGCGCGCTCCTCGAGCAGCGCCTCCCGCTGCGCCTCGAGCGCGACCCGTGCGAGTCGCTGGTACATCCGACCGGGGCTCTCGGGGCCCTGCACATCGATGGGGGCGGTCGGAGCCGCCGCCATCGCCATGGGCAGCAGCGCGTTGCGGGCGCTGGCTCTGGCCCGCCCGACCGCGGCTTCCTCGGCCTCCTGCCGCTTCGGGTCGGGCTCGCTGTTCGCGTCGCTCTGAGGCTGGTCGAAGAGGGCGTCGTCGATCGCCTCGTCGGCGGCCTCGAAGAGATCCTTGCTGAGCGCGATGAGCTCGGCCTTCCCCCTGCCCGAGCCCGTTCCGTCCGGCCACAGCCGGCGGATGAAGGCCGGCAGGGTGAGTCCGTGCAGCAGGAGGGTGATGACGGCGACGGCGAAGGCGGCGAGCACCAGCTGGGGGCGGTAGGGCACCGTGGTCGGGATCGACTGCGCCGCCGCGAGCGTGACCACGCCGCGCATGCCGCTCCAGGAGAGCACGGCGCCGTCGCGCCACCCGAGGGCCTGCTCGCGCTCATGATCGAGATCGGCGGCAGAGCGTCTGGTACGGATGTCGAGCCGTCGCAGCCGCTCCGAGAGACGGCCGTCCTCCTCGCTCTCGGCGCGCTCGGCGATCCCGGAGCTCTGGACACGCTCGTTGAGGTGCTCGTAACCGGCCTGCCGACGCTCGTACTGGCGGGCGACACCGCGCAGGCCCGCGATGAGCGGTGCCATGAAGGCGGCGCGGCAGACGATGAGGATCGCGACGAGCGCGAGCGACAGGAGGCCCACGTGCTCGAGCCGCAGCTCGCTCTCGCCCACTTGCTCGACGAGGGAGTGCAGTTGCAGCCCCATGATCAGGAACACGCCGTTCTCGAGGATGAACTGCACCGTGCGCCAGTTGAGGCGCTCGTTCATTCGCGCCGATGCGGTGAACCGTTTGGAGGAGTGGTGCCCGGTGTAGAGACCGGTGACCACCACCGCGAGCACGCCCGAGGCGTGCAGCTCCTCGGCGGGGATGAAGGCGATGAAGGGGACGACGAACGAGACGATGGTGTCGTGCACGGGGCTCGTGAGCTTGGACCGGAGCCACACCGTGACGAGGCCGACCACGAGGCCGACCGCGAGCGCCACGGTCACGGAGTAGAAGAACGATCCTGTGGCCGTCGGCAGGGAGAAGGTGCCGGCGACGGCCGCGATCGCCGTCTTCAGCAGCACGAGCGAGGTGGCGTCGTTGACGAGGCTCTCGCCCTCGAGGATCGACACGACGCGCTCGGGCATGCCGAGCCGCTTGCCGATCGAGGTCGCCGCGACGGCGTCGGTGGGGCTGATGACGGCGCCGAGCGCGATGGTCGCCGCGAGCGGGATGTCGGGGATCAGCCAGTGCACGACGAAGCCGACGACCACTGCCGAGATGATGACGAGCACCACGGAGAGCGCGATGACGGGGCGGAAGTTGCGGCGGAAGTCGATGATCGGCACGTTGACCGCGGCCGCGTAGAGCAGGGGCGGCAGCACCACGACGAGGATGATCTCGGGGTCGACCTCCACGAGCGGTACGAACGGGAGATAGCCGATGCCGATGCCGAGCACGACGAGGAGCAGCGGCGCGGCGACGCGGATCTTGCCGCCCAGGATCGACGCGCCGACGAGGATGATCGCGGCGGCGACGGCGATGAGCTCGAACTCCATGACCGTATTTTAATCGGCGGATGTTGCGGCCAGATCGATGGGTCCGGGGTCGAGGCCGTGGAACGCCGACCAGCGTTCGAGGGCCGGCCGGAGCGCGGTGGCGTCGACCCGCGCCCCGGGCAGCGGCGCGATCGCGATGCCGCCGGCCTTGCGCGCGACCCGCTTCCAGGTGCCGACCACGCGCCCGCGGTGCACCGCCGTGGCGAGGAACATCCCGTTGCGGCCGGGTACGACGCGCTCGAAGTGCTCGGGATCGAGTTGCGCGTCCCGATTCGCGTAGCCCAGCAGGTGCTCGTCGAAGGCGGGCAGGAGCAGCCAGTCGGACGGCCCGTCCGCTTCCGATCCCGCAACGGCTGCGGATCCCGCACCGTCGGCGGCGGATCCCGCGGAGGTGACAGGATCGCCGCCCGGGCCGGCCGGGGAAGCGACGTGACCGCCGATCGGCGCACCGAGCTGTTCGGGATCCGCCCACAGCTCACCGGCCTGGCCCGCGACGTCGGCGAGCCGCACCCGCCGCAGCTCGCCGGACTCGACCGCGGTGTCGAGTCCTCGCCTCGCCTCGGACATGGTGAGGCCGGCCCACCAGGCCAGATCCTTCGCGCGCACCGGCCCGCGCGCTGCGGCGTAGCGGGACGCGAGCTCGGCCAGCGGATCGTCGGGGGAGCGCGGATCCCGGATCCACTCCTCGGCGAGCACCAGGCCGGGCTCGGCCTCGCCGCCGGTCGGCCCGAACACCGCGATGCCGTTCTGGCACAGCCACCAGATGATGTGGTAGCGCCAGTTGCCCCGCCACTCGACGCCCGCCTCCGTCCAGGCAGTGGCGAGCCCGTCGCGGTCGAGGCCTTCGCCGCGGGCCGCCAGGCCGGTCAGCGCCTGCACCGATACCTCGACGAGGCGCTCGAGCCGCGCGTCGTCCAGGCCGAGGAACTCCCGCCGCTTCGCCGCCCCCGCGAGCGGCTTGCGGCTCGCGACGGCCTGCATCCAGCCGATGTCCTCGGCCGCCACCACGTGGATCGTGCCGCGCATGGGCCAGGAGCGCACGACCCTGCCCTCGGAGAACGCGGCGCGCACGCCCAGCGCCCAGCGAGACGAACGCCAATCCTGTCCCTGCAGCGCGAGCATGCGTCGCGCGACCGCGGCGATGCGCTCGGATCCCGAAGCGCCAGCCGATCCCGCTCCGCTGCCGGTGCTGGGCGGCGCGCCGCCGGCCAGTCCCTGCGCGCGCATGCGCAGCGTCAGCAGGTCTTCGGGGGATAGCGCTTCGCTCATGCGGTCAGTGTAGACAAGACCCCCGACACGGATGCGGCGCTGGGCCGGGATCCGTCGACGCGTTGCCGCCGGCCGCCGCTCGCCGCCGCTCGCCGTTCGCGAATGCGAGCGGGCGACCGGCCGGATCGCGTGCGGGAAGAATCTGCAGCGGGTAGCGTTGCACTCCGTGACGGGCGCGGTCGCCCTCGCGGCGGCATCGACGCCCGCGCCCGCTCGACCCCTTCTGGAGGCCCCTCCCCGTGACCACGCTCCTGCGCATCCTGAGGTTCACGCGATCCCTCGCGCCCTATTACTTCGGCATCATGGTCGCCGCGGCCGTCGTCACGGCCGCGGGCCTCGCCGTGCCCTTCATCACGGGACGGGCGGCCGACGTGATCGTTGGCGCCGTGGGATCGGCGCTCGGAGCCTCGGGGGAGAGCGGCGGGAGCAGCGGCGCGTCGAGCGACGTCGCGGGCGACGCGACCCGCATCGTGGTGCTGCTCGCGATCGCCCTGCTCGTGGTGAGCCTCGTCGAGGCCGTCATCGGCAACATCGGCGGCTACTGGGGCGACGTGGTGAGCGCCAAGATGCGCACCATCCTCTCGACGCGCTACTTCGAGCAGCTGCTCGCGCTGCCGCAGCGCTACTACGACAACGAGCTGACCGGCGCGATCGTCGCGCGCCTCAACCGCTCGATCTCCGAGATCACGAACTTCATGAAGACGTTCTCGAACATGTTCGTGACGCTCGGGCTCACGACCGTCTCGGTGCTCGCGATCAGCGCCTGGTACTACTGGCCGCTCGCCGTGCTGCTGGTGGTCGCGTACCCGCTGTACCTGTGGCTCACCGCGCTGACGAGCCGCGAGTGGCAGCGCCTGGAGGGTGAGAAGAACGAGCACGTCGACATCGCCTCGGGGCGCTTCGCCGAGGTCGTGGGGCAGATGCGCGTGGTGAAGTCGTTCGCGAGGGAGCGGAGCGAGCTCGAGTCGTTCAGCCGCCGCTTCGAGAGCACGGAGCACCTCACCGCGCAGCAGTCGCGTCATTGGCATAGGATGGACGCGCTGCGGCAGGGCGTGCTGCACGCGATCTTCTTCGTGCTCTACGCCATCATCTTCGTGCGCACCGTCGCGGGACTCTTCACGCCAGGCGAGATGGTGATGCTCATCCAGCTGATGGCCATGGCCAGGCAGCCGGTGATGAGCCTGAGCTGGATCGTCGACACCTCGCAGCGCGCGATCGCGGGATCGAAGTCGTACTTCGAGGTGATGGATCTCGATCCCGCCTGCGTCGACGACGGCGGGGAGCGGCCGCGCGAGCCCCGGGCCACGACGAAGCCGCTGGTGCAGGGGGATCCGGATCGGCCGGCCGTGTCGTTCAGCGGCGTGCGCTTCGGCTACGACGAGGGCGACGTGCTCGACGGCATCTCCTTCGACGTCGCCAGGGGCGAGCGGGTCGCCTTCGTCGGCGAGTCGGGAGGCGGGAAGACCACGATCATCAGTCTGCTGATGGGGCTGTACGGCGCGCGCTCCGGCACGATCGAGGTGGAGGGCGCGGGATCGGGCCTTGAGGATCTGCGCCGCAGCATCGGGGTGGTGTTCCAGGAGCCGCACCTCTTCTCCGGCACGATCGCCGAGAACATCGCCTACGGGCGGCCGGATGCGACGCGCGAGGAGATCGAGGCGGCGGCGCGGAGAGCAGCCGTCGACTCGTTCGTCGCCCGCTTCTCCCACGGGTACGACACGGTGATCGGCGAGCGCGGGGTGAAGCTGTCCGGCGGGCAGAAGCAGCGCATCGCGGTGGCGCGCGCGATGCTGAAGGACGCGCCCATCCTCGTGCTCGACGAGGCGACCTCGGCGCTCGACACGAAGTCGGAGCGCCTCGTGCAGGCCGGCCTCGAGGACCTCATGCGCGGGCGCACGAGCCTCATCATCGCGCACCGGCTCTCCACGATCGCCGAGGTCGACCGCATCATCACGCTGCGCGACGGACGCATCGATGAGATCGGCACCCCGGCCGAGCTGGCCGCGTCGGGCGGGATCTACGCCGAGCTGCTGGCGCTGCAGCGCTCGAGCGCGAAGGCCGACCGCAAGCGGCTGCGACGGTTCGAGGTGGTGGGGTAGGGGCGCCCCCTCGCGCTGCACTTCGCGTGTGCCGGCGCCGCCCGGCGCCGCCCGGCGCCGCCCGGCGCCGCCCTGATTCTGAAATGGGAGTCGCAACACGCCGTCTCATTTCGTGCGAGACGGCGTGTTGCGAC
>JASGDX010000250.1:0-3213 GCA_047606985.1 Leucobacter sp.
CGCCGAGCGCGCGCGGAACGCCGACGAGGCGCTCGCCGCCCGCGCCTCGCATCCGGCCTGGGTGCTGCGCGCGCTGCGCGACGCGCTGCGGGCCGAGGGGCGGGAGCACGAGCTGCCGGAGCTGCTGGCCGCCGACAACGAGGCCCCGCGGGTGCAGCTCGTGGCGCTGCCCGGGTTCGGCGCGCCGGAGATCGAGCGGGATCCGCTGACCGGGACCGCCGGGACGACCGCGGAACAGGGGCTCGTCGCGAGCGGCCCGTCCCCGCTCGGGCTGGAGCTGCCGGGCGGCGACCCGGCGCGGGTCATCGCGTCCCTCGGGATGCCGGAGGGCGTCGTGCGGGTGCAGGACCAGGGCTCGCAGCTCGCGGCACTCGCCCTGGCGCGGGCGCGCCGGGTGACCGCGGGGGAGCGCTGGCTCGACCTGTGCGCCGGACCGGGCGGCAAGACCGCGCTGCTGGCGGCCGAGGCGCGCCTCGGCGGTGCGACCATCCGCGCGAACGAGGTGTCCGAGCATCGCGCCGAGCTGGTGCGGCGCTCGATCGCTGCGGTCGCCGATGCCGTCGAGGTGGTGTCGCACGACGGGCGGGATCCGGCGGCCTATGGAGAGGGGCCTGGAGCGGACGGTCCCCGTTTCGACCGGATCCTGGTCGACGCGCCGTGCTCGGGTCTGGGCGCGCTGAGACGCCGGCCGGAGGCGCGCTGGCGCAAGCGGCCCGCCGACCTGCCCGGGCTCACGGCGTTGCAGGGCGAGCTGCTCGACGCGGCCGCCGAGCGCCTCGCCCCCGGTGGCCTGCTCGCGTACGTGACCTGCTCGCCGCATCTCGCGGAGACGCGGGTGGCGGTCGATCGGCTGCTGCGCAAGCGCCCCGAGCTGCGGGAGATCGACGCGAGGGCGATCCTGCGCCGCGTCGCCCGCGAACCCCTCGACCTCGCGGGCGACCGGCTCAGTGCGCAGCTCTGGCCGCACCGCCACGGCACCGACGCCATGTTCGTGGCCGTGATCGAACGCTCCGAATAGGCTTCACGCCATGCGCACCTTCCTGCACGTGCTCGTCAACACGGCGGTCGCGAACCTCACCACCAACTTCCTGTGGTTCGCCGTGGTGTTCTGGGTGTACCTGGAGACGCGCAGCGTCCTGGCCACCGGGCTGCTGGGCGGCGCCTACATGATCCTCATCGCGGTCACCTCGATGTGGTTCGGATCGCTGGTCGATCGGCTGCGCAAGCGACGGGTGATGCTGATCTCGGCATGGTCGTCGCTCGTGGCCTTCGTCGTCGGGACGGGCATGTATTTCGCGCTGCCGTCCGAGCGGCTGCTCGACCTCGGGGCGCCCTGGTTCTGGATCTTCACCGTGATCCTGCTGGCGGGCTGCGTGGTCGAGAGCATGCGCAATCTCGCCCTCTCGACCGCGGTGACCCTGCTCGTGCCGGTCGAACGGCACGCCAACGCCAACGGGCTCGCCGGCACGGTGCAGGGGCTCGCCTTCATCGCCACCAGCGTGTTCAGCGGTCTCTCCGTCGGTCTGCTGGGCATGGGCGCGACGATGCTCATCGCCACGGCGATGACGGCCGCACCCATCCTGCACCTGCAACTGCTGCGCATCCCCGAGCCGGAGATCCTGCACGATCCGAACCGCGCGGCCGTCGATTTCCGCGGCGGCATGGCCGCGATGCTCGCGGTGCCCGGCCTCTTCGCGCTGGTGATCTTCACGATGCTCAACAACCTCGGCGGCGGCGTGTACATGGCGCTGCTCGACCCCTACGGGCTCGAGATGTTCCCCGTCGAGATCTGGGGCATCGTGTTCGGCCTGGCGTCGACGGGGTTCATCGTGGGCGGGGCCGTCGTCGCGAGATGGGGGCTCGGGAGCAACCCCATCCGCACGATGCTGGTGCTGGTCGCGCTGCTCGGAGCGCTCGGCTCGCTCGTCGCGCTGCGGGAGTGGCCCTGGCTCTTCATCGGCTGCGTCTGGCTGTTCATGGCCATGATGCCCGCGGTGGAGGCGGCCGAGCAGACGGTGATCCAGCGCGTCGTCCCCTACGAGAAGCAGGGGAGGGTGTTCGGGCTCGCCATGACCTTCGAGGCATCGGCGGCACCGATCACCTCGCTCCTCGTCGCGCCCCTCGCCGAGTTCTGGATCGTGCCGTACATGCGCTCGCCCGCCGGTCTGGCCGATTGGGGATGGCTGCTCGGCGAGGGCGAGAGCCGCGGCATCGCGCTGATCTTCCTGTGGGCCGGCATCGCGATGATCCTGGTCGCGGTCGGCGCGATGCTCACCCGCTCGTACCGGCTGCTCTCGCGCAGCTACGCCGAGGGTCCGGGATCCGCGCGGACCGGCGGCGAGCCGGAGACGGCGTGAGGCGGAGGCGGAGAGGGAGGCCGTGTGAGCCGCGCCGTGCTGCGCGGGTCGGCGGCGGGTCGACCCCGGGAGGGTCGATGGCGGTCTGGGCGCCGCCCGCGCCCCGACCGCCGCGGGATCACTCCCAGACCACCTCGGGCTTCTCATTCGCGAAGTCGACCTTGGGGGTGTTGAGGCTGCCGCCCATGAGCACCGATCCGTGGCCGGTCGCTCCGTCCTTCGTGAAGTCCGATTCGATGTCGACCTGGATGTAGTCGCTGCTCGAGACGACCGTCGGCTGGTCGTAGCTGGGCTCGGGCTTGAGGCTGTTCAGGGCGGCCTCGCCCTCGGCGCTGAGGGTGCGCTTCACCGTTCCGTCGACGGCCATCGAGCCGTCGCTGAACTGCTGCGAGATGTCCATGCCGCAGGGGGTCGACAGGGTGTTCATGGCGAGGCACTCCTCGAGCGAAGCGCGCACGAGATCGCGGAAGGTCTGCGTCGCCTGCTCGGTGAGCACAGGGCCCACCTCGTACAGCGCGCTGGTGTCGTCGTCCGTCGCGAGCACGTGCACGTCCTCGCCGCCGCCCACCTCGAACTCGTCGACGCCCAGCTCGAACCGGTACGCGCCGGGGAAGACGGCCGCGTACTCATCGCCGGGCTCGACCCCGTTGACGGTCAGGCCGAGACCCTTGAAGTTCGTGACGGAGATTCGCAGCAGGCCATCGGAAACGCTCCAGCCGCTCGAGTAGCTGTCGTAGGTGCGGAAATCGCGGGTGACCGTCCGGTCGCCGAGGTCGAAGGTCGCGGTGACGACGGCGTCGTACTCGTTCTGCTCCACCGCCTCCTCGGAGACGGAGATATTGCTGATCGGCGCGAG
>JASGDX010000251.1:0-4120 GCA_047606985.1 Leucobacter sp.
CTCTTCGAGCGTCGCGAGCTCTTCGTCGCTGGGCATCGGGCCGTTGAGCGCCTGCTGGAAGGCCTGCCGCTCCGATTCCGTGAGCGAGTTCAGGTACTCCTGGTTCGGATTGACGAACTCTTCGGGCACCTGATCTTCGAGGCTCTCCGCTCCCGGCCAGTCGGTGATGCCGTAGCCGTACTGTTCGATGAACCCATCCGAGTCGGTGTCGACTTCCTCTTGGTGCTCGGATCCCACGGCCGGCCCGAAGCCACTGTGGTCGATCGGCCGGTACTCGAAGCCCTCCTTCGCCATGCACTCTGAGATCAGGTCCCCGACTCGTCGTTGCTCGCGCTCGGCGTTCGCCCGAGTCTGCTCTGCGCCGTCGGTGAACGGGGCGAGATACTGGGCGAGTGGGCTCTCTGCCGCGGCGCCTGCTGCGGTGTTCTTGCGGCTCTCGCCATCAGCGCTGCAAGCTGGGACGCAGCCTGCGCAGTTTCAGTTGCGTCCGACTCGAGCCGCCCCTGCGGGGCTTGGGATGCTCCTTGGAGTGCTGCTCGCCTTGACGGCTCGATTTCGCGGTAGCGAGTTGGCGACATATCGACTGAGCGGGACGAGCCGATTCTCGCTCAGATGTCTGCTGGCGTTTGAGTCTGCAGTTGTAGCGGGTGTGTGTTGGATTTCTGGAGCGGTTTCCGCCGCTTTGACGATCGGAGCAGGACTATTGAACACGTTCGCTTTGATCGCGGATCAGGTGGTTGCCGCAAGCAGCACGATCATCGTGTCGATGTTGCTTTGCACGCCGGTGATTCGGCGGTCACCTATGGAACTCGCAAAGGACCGGTGAATGCAACAGTGCGGATCATGCAGATGTTCTTTTGCCATGACGTCCCACGTGTGGGTGGTTACCGATTTTTCCGGGACAGACTCCTCAGATGCCGAACTGAATCAGTTCACTGAACTGAACACGTCGGCACCTCGCAGTATCCGTCAGTGTTGCCGCGTATTCGTTGCTACACCGCCAGCAACCGGGTCAGCTGCTCGCCGACCCGCTCGAACTCGATGAGGAAGGCGTCGTGCCCGAAGGGGGAGTCGATGCGCGTGGCGCGATCCCCGTCGAGGCTGCCGGGGGTGTGGCGCGCGATCTCGTCCTGCCCGTCGAGGGTGAAGAGGCGATCGCTCGGGATCCCGAGCACCAGCGTGGGTATCTCGATCGTCGAGAGCGCAGCGCGCACCCCGCCCCGGCCCCGGCCCACGTCGTGCGAGTTCATCGCCTGCACCAGCGTCAGGTAGCTGTTCGCGTCGAAGCGGCGCGTGAACTTGTTGCCGTGGAAGTCGAGGTAGCTCTCCACGGCGAAGCGCCCGCCGCCGCCCAGCGGGCTCACCGCCGACTGCCAGGCCCGGCCGAATCGCTCGTCGAGCTCGGTGTTGCTGCGGTAGTTGAGCAGGGCGAGGCGCCTGGCCGTCGCGAGGCCGTGGTGCGGCCCCACCCCGCCGGGTGCGTCGTAGTAGTTGCCCTCGTGGTAGAAGGGGTCGGAGCGGATCGCCTCGAGCTGCACGAGGTTGAGGCCGATCTGGTCGGCCGTCGTCACGGGCGGCGCCGCGATCACCGCCAGGCGCTCGGCGCGATCCCGATGCGAGATGCCCCACTCGAGCGCGTGCATGCCGCCCATAGACCCGCCGATCACCGCCGCGAAGCGGTCGATCCCGAGCTCGTCGGCGAAGCGCGCGGTCGCCGTCACCTGATCCCGGATCGTGAGGTAGGGGAAGCGCCCGCCCCACTCCCGGCCGCTGGGGTCGAGCGATCCCGGACCCGTCGAGCCCTGGCAGCCCCCCAGCACGTTGGGCGCCACGATGCAGTAACGGCTCGTGTCGAGCGGGCGGCCGGGGCCCACGATCTCGCTCCACCAGCCGTCGGTCGGGTGCCCCGGGCCCGCCGGCCCCACGAGATGGCTGTCACCCGTGAGGGCGTGGAAGACGAGGATCGCATTGTCGCGGCGCTCGCTCAGCTCGCCGAAGGCCTCGTACGCGATGCGCGCGTTCGGGATCTCGGCGCCCGCCTCCGTGGTCAGCGCCCCGATCGGGACGAAGCGGCGATCCCCCACCGGATCGCCGTCGCGCCATCCGCCCGAGATCGGCGGACGGCCCATGAGCGCGCGCAGCTGCGCGTCGGTGATGAAGTCGGTGGGGAAGGAGTCCTCGGGCGTCTGCCAGTCCATGGCTCTCATTCTGCCGGGGTCGCGGGCGGCGCGGGCGAATGTTACGGCGGGCGGATCCCGCGTCCCTGCCGCGGCCTCCGGCCCTGTTCGGCTCGGCGATGGATAGGCGATCTGCAATAGATATGGGATTCTGCGCCGGATCGGCCATATCTACTGCAGATCGCATATCTTCTGCAGGCGGAGAGGCGGGGCCGGGATGAACCCGGGCCCCGCCCCTGCGGTGTGCGAACCGCGTGCCTACACGTTCGCGTTCTGCTGCGCCACCACCTCGCGGGCAGCGGCGAAGCCCTGCTCGAGGTCGGCCTTGATGTCGTCGATGTGCTCGAGGCCCACCGACAGGCGCACGAGGCCCGGCGTCACACCGGCCGTGAGCTGCTGCTCGGGGGTGAGCTGCGAGTGGGTGGTCGACGCCGGGTGGATGATGAGCGAGCGCACGTCGCCGATGTTGGCGACGTGGCTGAACAGCTCGACCGCGTTGACGAACGCCTTGCCCGCTTCCACGCCGCCCTTCAGCTCGAACGACAGCACCGCCCCCACGCCCTTCGGCGCGTACGTGTTGGCCGCCGAGTACCAGGGAGAGGTGGGCAGCCCCGAGTAGTAGACGGTGGCGATGTCGTTGTGCGCGTCGAGCCACTCGGCGACCTCCTGCGCGTTCTGCACGTGGCGCTCTATGCGCAGCGACAGGGTCTCGATGCCCTGCAGCAGCAGCCACGCGCTGTGGGGGGCGATCGCCGAGCCGAGGTCGCGCAGCAGCTGCACGCGCGCCTTGATGATGTAGGCGATCGCGTCGCCGACGGCGCCCGTGTAGCTGACGCCGTTGTACGAGGGATCCGGCTCGGTGAGCCCCGGGAACCTGTCGACGTGCTTCGACCACTCGAACCTGCCGCCGTCGACGATCACGCCGCCGAGCGTGGTGCCGTGGCCGCCCAGGAACTTCGTCGCCGAGTGCAGCACGATGTCGGCGCCGTGCTCCAGCGGGCGCACCAGGTACGGGCTCGCGACCGTGTTGTCGACGATGAGCGGCAGGCCGTTCTCGTGCGCGACATCGGCGACGCTGCGGATGTCGAGTACGTTCGAGCGCGGGTTGGCGATCGACTCTGCGAAGAACAGCTTCGTGTTGGGGCGCACGGCGCGCTGCCAGGCGGCGGGATCGTCCTGATCCTCGACGAAGGTGACCTCGATGCCCAGCTTCGCGAGCGAGTACTTGAACAGGTTGTAGGTGCCGCCGTAGATGGAGCTGGAGGAGACGATGTGGTCGCCCGCGTTCGCGATGTTGAGCACCGCGAAGGTGGCGGCCGCCTGGCCGCTCGCGAGCAGCAGGGCCGCGGTGCCGCCCTCGAGCGCGGCGATGCGCTGCTCGGCGACGTCCTGCGTGGGGTTGGTGATGCGGGTGTAGATCGGGCCCAGCTCGGCGAGCGCGAAGCGGTTGGCCGCCTGCTCGGTGCTGTCGAAGACGAACGCGGTCGTCTGATGGATGGGCAGGGCGCGGGCGCCGGTCGCGGGATCGGGCTGCTGGCCGGCGTGGATCTGCTTGGTCTCGAAACCCCAGGCGTTCTGGTCGGTCATGGTGCTCCTCGGTGAGTGGGTGTGGTCGGGGCGGGTGGTGCGGGTGGTCTGCGCGCTCTCCGCATCGATGAGCATCGATGAGCGGAGTGCGCCGGTGACGCGGAGCGCTCTGGTGAGCGGGGTGCCCTGGTGAGCGGAGTGCGCTGGTGAAGAGACTACGAAGTGCGCCTGTGAACGACAACGGGGCGAGACACGGCGCGTAACGTGCCGGGCGCGAGTCTGCCGCTCCGCTGCCCCGTTCCCGCCCGACGCCGCCCGGCTGCTCGTCTCCGCCCCTCGCGCGGCGCCGATCGCCCACCCGGGCAGTGGGAGTCGCAACACGCCGTCTCGCCGCGTGCGAGGCGGCGTGTTGCGAC
>JASGDX010000252.1:0-3174 GCA_047606985.1 Leucobacter sp.
CGAAGCCGCCCGTCGCGAAGATGATCGACTTCGCCTGGAAGACGTGCAGCTCGCCCGTCGCGAGCTCGTAGGCGACCACGCCCGAGGGGCGCTTCCTGCCGTCGACCTCGGTCATCACGAGGTCGAGCGCGTAGAACTCGTTGAAGAAGTTGACGCCGAGCTTCACGCAGTTCTGGAACAGCGTCTGCAGGATCATGTGGCCCGTGCGGTCGGCGGCGTAGCAGGCGCGGCGCACCGCGGCCTTGCCGTGATCGCGGGTGTGGCCGCCGAAGCGGCGCTGGTCGATCCGGCCCTCGGGCGTGCGGTTGAAGGGCAGGCCCATGTTCTCGAGGTCGATGACCGCGTCGATGGCCTCCTTGGCGAGGATCTCGGCCGCGTCCTGGTCGACGAGGTAGTCGCCGCCCTTGACGGTGTCGAAGGTGTGCCACTCCCAGTTGTCCTCCTCGACGTTGGCGAGCGCGGCGGCCATGCCGCCCTGCGCCGCGCCGGTGTGGGAGCGGGTGGGGTAGAGCTTGGTGATGACCGCCGTCTTCGCCTTCGGCGCCGCCTCGATCGCGGCCCGCATGCCCGCGCCGCCGGCGCCGACGATCACGACGTCGAACTGGTGGTGGATGACGCCGTCCTTGACGGTGACTTCCTCGCCCTGGTGAGTGTCTGTGGTCACGGGAGTCCTATTCTTCGATTCGGGAGATCTGCGGTGCGCCGGGTGCGGGCCTACGAGGCCGTGCAGAAGGACGCGACGAGCGAGGGATCGGCTCCGGCCGGGCAGGGGTCGAGGGTGTAGATCACGAAAGTGCCGAGCAGGATCAGGAGCGCCGCCGACAGGAACAGGAGCACCTTGAAGGTCTTCGCGAGGCCGGGGCGCTCGACGTAGTCGTTCACGATGGTGCGCATGCCGTTGGCGCCGTGGATGAGCGCGAGCCACAGCAGCAGCGTGTCCCAGATCTGCCAGAACGGGCTGGCGAGCTTGCCCGCGACGAAGCCGAAGTTGATGGCGTGCACGCCGCCGTCGGTGAGCAGCAGGTTGGAGGCGAGGTGGCCGAACACGAGCACCACGAGCAGCACGCCCGAGACGCGCATGTAGATCCAGCCCCACTTCTCCCAGTTGGTGCGCTTCTTCGCCGGGGCCTGCGAGCGCGGAGCGTCAATCGTCATCGTCATGTCTTGCTCTCCTCCAGCCTCAGTGCCCGAACACGTTCATCAGGTGGCGCGGCAGGAAGCCGGCCATCGTGACGACCCAGAGCACGATCACGATCCAGAACATGGCGCGCTGGTACCGGGCTCCCTTGCTCCAGTAGTCGACGAGGATGATGCGGATGCCGTTGAAGGCGTGGAAGACGATCGCCGCGACGAGCGCGGCCTCGCCGAGGCCCATGACGGGCGTCTTGTAAGTGCTCATGACCGCGTTGTACGCCTCGGGGCTGACGCGGATGAGCGCGGTGTCGAGCACGTGCACGAGCAGGAAGAAGAAGATGGCGACGCCCGTGATGCGGTGCAGCACCCACGACCACATGCCCTCGTTGCCGCGATAGAGCGTGCCGCCCGGGCGGCTCTTCTGCTTCGCCGCGGGTGCGGCCTCTGCCGTTTGGGCTGACACGGGCTTCCTCCTTGGTCTGGCTTCGACGAGCGCTGCTCGGCGGCTGACAGGGCGGCCCCGGCTCGCACCCGGGCGCACAGCACCAGGCGTTGCTGAGAATCCGCCGTGTCCATTATGGCACCATTCCACGGCCCCATCGGCGCACCCGGACGCCCGCCCCATCGCGCCAAATCATCTGATGAAAGGCAGGATCCGGTCGCCTCGATCCCCGCGGACCCTCCCCTCGCCGGTAGTCTGGTGGTCATGTCCGAAACCTCCAGCGGCACCGCCGCGCTCGAGCGATTCTCCTGCGTCATCCCCGCCGGCGGAGTCGGCTCGCGGCTCTGGCCGCTCTCCCGCGCCAACGCCCCGAAGTTCCTGCTCGATCTCACCGGATCGGGCGACTCGCTGCTCCGCGCCACCTGGGACCGGCTCTCGCCCATCGCCCCCGCCGAGCGCATCCTCGTCGTCACCGGCGTCTCCCACCGGGACTCCGTGGCCGAGCAGCTGCCCGAGCTGCCCGCGGACAACCTCGTCACCGAGAGCGAGCCCAAGGACTCGTCGGCCGCCATCGGCCTCGCCGCGGCCCTGCTGGAGCTGCGCGATCCCGACGCGATCCTCGGCTCCTTCGCCGCCGACCACGTGATCCGCGGCGGCGTGCTCTTCCAGCGCGCCGTCACCACGGCCGTGCAGGCCGCCGACCGCGGCTACATCGCGACCATCGGCATCCACCCCTCCCACCCGGCCACCGGGTTCGGATACATCTCCTGCGGCGGCGCGCGCGGCGACCTCGCGCCCTTCGACGTCTACGACGTGACCGAGTTCGTCGAGAAGCCCGGCGCCGCGCAGGCCGGCGATTACCTGGCCGAGGGCGGCTACCTCTGGAACGCCGGCATGTTCATCGCCCGCGCCTCGGTGCTGCTCGATCAGATGGCGATCGCCGAGCCCGAGATGGTGCGCTCGCTGCGCGAGATCGCCGCAGCCTGGGGCACCGACCGCGGCGCCGAGGTGCGCGAGCGGCTGTGGCCGGCGCTGCCGAAGATCGCCATCGACTACACGGTGGCCGAGCCCGCGGCGGCCGCGGGGAAGATGGTGTGCGTCGCCGCCCACTTCGAATGGGACGACGTGGGCGACTTCGCCTCGGTCGCCAATCTCCTCACCCGCGGGCGCAGCAGCGACCTCGCCGTGCTCGGCGACGGCGCGCAGGTGCTCTCCGACGCCTCGAGCGGCATCGTCGTCTCGGAGAGCGACCGGCTCGTGGCGCTCGTCGGCGTCGAAGACGTGGTGGTGGTCGACACTGCCGACGTGCTGCTCGTCACCTCCAAGAGCCGCGCCCAGGACGTCAAGAACCTGGTCAACCGCATGAAGCTCACGGGCGGCGGCCACCTGCTGTAGCCGGCGGCGCCTCAGGCGGCGGCGATGAGCGCGAAGGGGTAGCGCAGCGAGCGAGACGCGCGCGCGGACTCGGCGAGGGCGGCGAGCCCTCCCGGCGAGTCCGCGCCGGGGAAGCGGTCGCCCGTCTCGCAGCCCGGATCGTGCGACACCCCCACCCGCCCGCTCGCGTTGACTAGCGTGGCGCCGGCGAGCTCGGCCGCGCG
>JASGDX010000253.1:0-3208 GCA_047606985.1 Leucobacter sp.
CGCGGGGCGCGGCGCGGGATCGGCTAGCGTAGACGGGTGACCGAGCAGCAGCCACTCCCGCCCAAGAGCTTCGACCCCAGCACCTACCGCGACACGCCGGTGTCGTTCGTGCGCCGCAGCGGGCGCATGACCCCCTCGCAGGAGCGGGCGTGGGAGCTGCACCGCGACAAGTACCTGCTCGACATCCCGCACGGTGCGGCCGCGACCAGCGTGGCCGACGGCGCGAGCGGCGATCCCGCGGCGATCTTCGGCCGCATCGCCCCTCTCGTGGTCGAAGTCGGCTCGGGCCAGGGGCACGCGATCCTGCACGCAGCCGGGCAGCGTCCCGAGACCGACTTCCTCGCGATCGAGGTGTTCCGCGCGGGTCTCGCGCGCACCATGATCCGCGCCGAGACCGCCGGTCTCGAGAACCTGCGCCTCGCCGAGGTCAACGCCCCCGAACTGCTCGAGAAGTATCTGCCGGAGGGCTCCGTCGAGGAGATCTGGGTGTTCTTCCCCGACCCCTGGAAGAAGGCCCGCCACCACAAGCGCCGCCTCGTCAGCGCCGACTTCGCACGCATCGCCGCGCGGGCGCTGCGCCCGGGCGGCGCGCTGCGGCTCGCCACCGACTGGGAGGACTACGCCGAGCAGATGCGCGAGGTGCTCGACGCTGCGTGCGCCGAGGGCGTCGGCTTCGAGCGCGACTTCGCGGGGGAGTGGGCCGAGCGCTTCGAGGGACGGGTGCTCACCGCCTTCGAGCAGAAGGGCGCCGCGAAGGGCCGCGAGATCCGGGATCTCGCCTACCGCCGGGTGTAGCGCGCGCCCTTCCCGGAGCCCGCCTCCGCCACCTGTCTCTGGAGGAGGGGAACGCAGATCGCCCTTGCGTGCCCCGGGAAAAGGCGATCTGCGTTCCCCGAGACGGGGGTGCGATGTCGGCTGCGGCCGCGGGTGGACCGCGAGTGGGAACGGCGGCTCGGGCGGCGCGGGAGTACCGTGGGGGCATGAGCGAGGATCCCGCAGCCACTCACCGCGTCATCGAGCCGAGCGTGCTCTACGTGGGCACGCCGGCCTATCTCGTCGCCACGCGCAATCCCGACGGCACGGCCAACCTCGCCCCGGCGTCGAGTCACTTCGCGCTCGGCCGCATGATCGTGCTCGGGCTGGAGGAGGGCGGCCAGTCGCTCGACAACGCCAGGCGCCACCCCGAGCTCACGGTCAACTTCCCGGCGGCGCGGCAGTGGCAGCACGTGGAGCGCCTCGCCGGTGTGACGGGCAAGAACCCCGTGCCGGCCGACAAGGCCGGCCAGTACGCCTTCGAGCCGCGCAAGTTCGAGCGCGCGGGCCTCAACCCCGTCGCCTCCGAGCTGATCGGGGTGCCGCGCGTGGCCGAGGCGCCGCTGCAGCTCGAGGCGCGTGTGCGCCGCATCACCGCCGGCGTCGACGGGGTCTACGGCATCGTGGAGGCCGAGGTGGTGCGCGTGCACGCGGCCCGGGAGATCACCGTCGACGGCACCGACCACCTCGACCCCGAGGCGTGGCATCCGCTGCTGTACGCCTACCGTCACTTCTACGACCGCGGACCCGAGGTCGGCTGGACCCGCAAGAGCCCGCTCGTCTCGCCGCCGGCCGCCGTGGAGCGGTGGGAGCTGGCGGGCGGCACCTGGCGCGTCGCGAGCGCCGGCGCGGAGCGCGCGACGGTCGAGCTGCGACGCTGCGACGGCGGTGAGGTGGCCGAGACGATCGTGCTGCGGGATCCGCGCGAGGTGCGCTGGGCTCAGGTGACTCGGGCGGCAGAGGCCTGACCGGCGGCGCGATTCCCGGATCGATCGTTCGGGCGCCTTCCGCGGGGTTGCGCAGCTGCGCACCCTGCCGAATGCGCACGAATCGTGCAGCCCCCGGACCGGCGATCATCCGGGGGAACCCGAAGTCCGCTGGAGCCGTCTACCGGGCGTTCCCCGGTCGTCTCACATGCTGATGCGGATCGGGGTGCCGGGAGGAAGATCGCGGACCTGGTCGAGCACCTGCACGGTGAAGTCCCACAGCACCTCGAGGTCGATGAACTCGAGGTGCTCGACGCCGCTCTCGCCTCCCGCGTAGAGCGGAACGGTGTAGGAGACGGCGGCGCTCCACGGGAGTTGCGCCCCCGGACGCTCGACATACTCGCGCCAACGATCGAACAGCGCACCGTCGAGAGCGCGATGCGCGGCGTCGATCTTCAGGGCGGTGCTGAACTCCTCGAGGGTGTAGAACTCCTCGACCTCGCCCGTTCCGGGGTCGGCGAGCAGCAGACGGTCGGAGGCTCCCTGCGTGACGATCTGGCGTCCGTGCCAATCGAACGCCAGAACATCTGCGGTTCGAGGAAGGTCCGGGAACGCGGCCAGGACGTACGAGCGGTACTCGGGGCCGGATGCGTCGTCGTGGAAGCGGATCAGTCCGCTGTTGAAGGATGCGCCGCAGTAGCCCGCATCGGCGTATCCCGGCCAGAAGTCCTGCGGGACGTAGCGGCCGCCCTTGCCGCGGGTGTTCTGATCGACGATCAAAGCGGACATGCCTGAGCTCCTTAGGTGGTGGTCGAACGCGCGATGCAGCAGCCGGTGGGTCCGCGGTCAGCCGATCGGGTAGTGGTGGCGGTTGTAGGGCTCGTACCCGGGGGTGGAGAAGATCTTGGCGGCGAAGCGGTCGATCTCGTGGAGGATGCGTTCGGGCGGATACTCCTCTGAGCCGCCGAAGAGGTAGGCCCTGCCGTAGGCGGCGCAGGCGTCGACGTAGCGCTCGATCCACATCGCCGGGGTGATGTGGCGCATGCCGGCGAGTTCCGCTTCGGTGAGGTCGAGGTCCTGGCTCAGCATCCGGCTGGTCAGGGTGATCGGTTTCGGGTCGTAGAAGGGGGGTGCGTGCAGGAGCGGCGCCAGCTGTGCGAGGAGGTCCTCTCGTCCGGCGCGCTGCGCGAAGAACGCGGTGCCGCGCACGGCATACAGGGTGGAGCCGTAGTCGGGGATGTTGTACTCCCAGACGGGCGCCTCTTGGATGGGGAGGAGCCCGGCGACGGCGCGGTCGAGCTCACCGTAGAGGCAGAGCGCCGATGCCGTGGTGATGAGGCGGTAGTTGTCGTGCATCTTGTGGATGCGGAAGTTCCGGGGGAGGGCCATCAGCTTCTGCTGCTGCTTCGTCAGGCCGCCGGTCCCCGCGACATCGAAGCCGGCCACGATGTCCGGGCTGATGCGCGTGC
>JASGDX010000254.1:0-2998 GCA_047606985.1 Leucobacter sp.
CCACCGCAGCGTCTTCTACGCTCCCATCGAGAACTCGTCGATCTGCTCGGAGGCGGTGCTGTCGTCGGAGAGGATCAGCGCGACCTCCTCCCCCGTGATCTCGCGCAGCCTCCTCGCGTACGACTTCGCCGCGGCGTGGTCGGTGGCGATCACGAGGCCGCCCGCGTCGGGGATCTGGTGCCGCACCTCGGTGAGTCGGCGATCTGCGGCGCTCAGCACCTTCGCGATCCAGTCGCCCGCGGGGTCGAGGGCGGTGCGCCACGCCTGCGAGGTGATGTCCTTCGTGTTGCCCTCGCCGAGCGAGGCCTCCATCTCCTCGCCCGCGGAGGTCTGCCAGCGCATCTTCCCCGCGTAGACCATGAAGATGACGGGACGCACGATGCCGTCGGCGAGCGCGCGCCCGTAGCCGTAGTCGTAGTCGGTGAGCGAGAGCCGGGAGCCGTCGCTCTGCGGCGCGTACTGCACGAACGGGATGGGCGCGTCGTCCGAGCGGAAGGGTGTGCCCGTGAGCGAGAGCCGCCGCTTCGCGTTGCCGTACGCCTCGCGGATCGCGTCGCCCCAGCTGAGCGCGTCGCCCCCGTGGTGCACCTCGTCGAGGATCACGAGCGTGTCCTCGCTCTCCGTGAGCAGCCGGTGCTGCACCGGCTTCATCGCGACCTGGGCGTACGTCACCGCCACGCCGTGGAACTGGCGGCCGTAGCCGAGTCCGTCGCCGTTGGAGTAGCGGGGGTTGAGCCTGATGCCGGCGCGCGCGGCCGCATCGGCCCACTGCGTCTTGAGGTGCTCGGTGGGTGCGACGACGACGACCTGCCTGACGGTGCGGTTGGAGCGCAGGATCGCTGCGAGACGCAGCGCGAACGTCGTCTTGCCCGCGCCCGGCGTCGCGGAGGCCAGGAAGTCGCGCGGGCTCTGCTCGAGGTAGAGGCGGATCGCCTCCTCCTGCCACGCGCGCAGCGTGCCCGCGGTGCCGTGCGCGGCGCGCTCCGGATACGCGGGAGGCAGGTGCTCAGCTGCACTGGTCCCCGGGAGGTGAAGTTCGGGATCCGCATCTGTCACAGCGCTCTAGGATAATCGGTAACGAATGCTGAGATGCTCTGAGCGGGCCCGCCGCCCGGAAATGAGGACGAAGAAGTGGCAGAGGACCGGATCGAACTTCCCTGGTCGCGGTTCGTCGCGATCGGCGATTCCTTCACCGAGGGGGTCGGGGATCCCGATGCCGACAGCCCGGGCGGGTTGCGGGGCTGGGCCGACCGCTTCGCTGAAGTGCTGAGCGACTACGACGAGGAGTTCGCGTACGCGAATCTGGCCGTGCGCGGCAAGCTGATCCAGCAGATCGCCGACGAGCAGGTCGAGGCGGCGCTCGACCTGCGCCCCGATCTGATCAGCGTCTGCGCGGGCGGCAACGACGTGATCCGCCCGGGCACCGACCCGGACGAGGTGGCGGAGAAGCTCGCCCGAGTGGTCGAGCGGCTCGCCGAGAGCGGCGCCACGATCCTCGTCTTCACGGGCGTCGACACCGCATTCCAGCCCGTGTTCCGCACCATCCGCGGCAAGGTGGCCATCTTCAACGAGAACGTGCGCAAGGTCGCGCTGCGGTACGACTGCATCGTCGTCGACCAATGGGCGCTCGAGGAGCTGCAGGACAGCCGCTACTGGGCGGGCGACCGGCTGCACCTCAACGCGCTCGGGCATCACACCATCGCGCGGGCGGCGCTCGACGCGCTCAACGTGCCCCACGCTCTGGCTCCGCTCGACCCGCCGCCGCTGCCGGAGCGCAGCTGGCGCCAGGCCCGCAAGGAGGACGCGGTGTGGGCACGCGAGCACCTCGTGCCGTGGGTGGTCCGCCGCATCAAGCACGTCTCCTCGGGCGACGACATCACCGCGAAGCGGCCGCAGCCCGAGCGCGCACGCCGCGGACGCTACGGCTCCGAGAACGCCGAATAGGGCTGCCGGTGCTCGGCTCCGGCGAGTAGGGTGAGGGACATGGCACATCTCACGCAGCAGCTCGCAGACACCGTGACCCGGGTGGGCGTCCACTCCGCCTACGGCGACCCGATCGAGGTCGACGGCACCACCATCATCCCCGTCGCCTGCACCTCGTACGGCTTCGGCGGCGGCGAGGGCGGCGGCGATCTCGAAGACGCGAAGGGCGAAGGATCGGGCGGCGGCGGGGGCGGTGTGGCCATCCCGGTCGGCGCCTACGTCTCCCGGGACGGCGTGACCCGTTTCGAGCCCAACGTCATCGCCCTGCTCGCCGTGGGCGTGCCGTTCGTCTGGGCGGCGGGACGGGCGCTGGCCCGCGTCATCCGGGCGCTCAAGAAGTAGGCGCTCCGCATTCGGATCGTCGCTTAGACGGGGTCCCCCGCCGCGTCGCAAGCGCCGCGCCAACCCCGATGCGCTCCTCCTCCGAATGCTCCGCTAACGCTTCGCCAGTCCTTCCCATACCCATGGTTCCAAGGGCATCGCAGAGACATCGAACCGGTCGAGGAGTTGCACAGCGGTGACTGGTTCGCCCGGGGCGGCAAGGTCGAGCGATACGGCGAGCGCGCTCAACACCTCGGCGGCGTCGACGCCCTGCTCGCGGAGATCGGCGAGCGTCACCGCACCGTCGCGCTTGGCGAGCCGAGCGCCCGTGGGGCCGAGCACGAGCGGCACGTGCGCGTACTCCACCGCGGGTGCCGGCGCGGCGCCGTCAGGCAGCCCGAGCAACCGCTGCAGCAGGATCTGACGCGGCGTCGAAGAGGCGAGGTCGTCGCCGCGCACGATCTGGTCGACGCCCATCGCGGCATCGTCGATCACCACCGCGAGGTTGTAGGCGACCGTGCCGTCGCCGCGGCGCAGCACGAAGTCGTCGATGTCGCCGCGCACTCGCCCGAGCAGGAGATCGTCGAACTCCGGCGCGGCCGTGCCCGCCGGCACGCGCAGCCGCAGGGCCGGCAGCCGCGGGGCGATCGCCTCCCGGGCGGCGGCGCGCTCCCCGGGGGTGCGGTCGCGGCAG
>JASGDX010000255.1:0-3219 GCA_047606985.1 Leucobacter sp.
AGCCGCGCGGCTTCTCCACCATCTCGGTGGTCTCGATCTCGTCGCCGATCTGGATGTCGTTGTACTTGCCGAGGCCGATACCGCACTCGAAGTCGACCTTCACCTCGGTGACGTCGTCCTTGAAGCGGCGCAGCGACTCGATGGCCAGGCCGTCGGCGAGCACCACGCCCTCGCGGATCACGCGCGCCTTGGCGTTGCGCGTGATAGTGCCGCTGCGCACGATGACACCCGCGATGTTGCCGAACTTCGAGGAGCGGAACACCTCTCGGATCTCGGCCACGCCCGACTGGATCTCCTCGTACTCGGGCTTGAGCAGGCCCTTGAGCGAGTTCTCGATGTCTTCCAGCGCGTTGTAGATGACGTTGTAGAAGCGGATGTCGATGCCCTCGCGCGCGGCGCGCTCGCGGGCCTTGACGTCGGGCCGCACGTTGAAGCCGATGACGAT
The DNA here is from genome assembly GCA_047606985.1 of Leucobacter sp. GTDB lineage: Bacteria > Actinomycetota > Actinomycetes > Actinomycetales > Microbacteriaceae > Leucobacter. The sequence continues at coordinate 446 of JASGDX010000255.1, forward strand.
CGCGTTGTCGATCGTCGCCAGATCCACATCCGACTCGGTGATCGCGCCCACACCGCGGTGCAGGATGCGCAGCTGCACCGAGTCGTCGACCTCGATCTTCATCAGCGACTCCTCGAGCGCCTCGACGGCACCCGACACGTCGCCCTTGATGATGAGGTTGAGCGACTCGACCTTGCCGTCCTCAAGCGCCTTCGTGAAGTCCTCGAGGCTGATGCGCTTGCGGGCCTTCGCCAGCTGCGCGTTGCGCTCGGCGGCCTCGCGCTTCTCGGCGATCTGGCGGGCCGTGCGGTCCTCGGCGGTGACGATGAAGTTGTCTCCCGCGCGGGGAACGCTCGAGAGGCCCTGCACCTGCACCGGCCGCGAGGGCAGCGCCTCGGTCACCGGGTCGCCGTTCTCGTCGCTCATGGCGCGCACGCGGCCGTAGGCGGTGCCCGCCACGATCGCGTCGCCGACGCGCAGCGTGCCCGACTGGATGAGCACGGTCGCGACCGAGCCGCGGCCCTTGTCGAGCTTGGCCTCGATCGCCACGCCGCGCGCGTCCTTGTCGGGGTTGGCGCGCAGGTCGAGACCGGCATCGGCCGTGAGGAGCACGGCGTCGAGCAGCTCGGTGATGCCGATGTTGTTCTTCGCCGAGACATCGACGAACATGACGTCGCCGCCCCACTCCTCGGACACGAGGCCGAACTCGGTGAGCTGCTGACGCACCTTCTCGGGGCTCGCGCCCTCCTTGTCGATCTTGTTCACCGCGACCACGATCGGCACATCGGCCGACTGGGCGTGGTTCAGCGCCTCGATCGTCTGGGGCATGATGCCGTCGTCGGCGGCGACCACGAGGATCGCGATGTCGGTCACCTGAGCACCGCGGGCCCGCATGGCGGTGAACGCCTCGTGACCCGGGGTGTCGATGAAGGTGAGCGCGCGCTCGATGCCCTCGTGCTCGGTGTGCACCTGGTAGGCGCCGATGTGCTGCGTGATGCCGCCGGCCTCACCGCCGCCCACGTCCGCCTTGCGGATCGCGTCGAGCAGCCGGGTCTTGCCATGGTCGACGTGACCCATGACCGTGACCACCGGGGGCCGCGCCTGCAGCACGTCGTCGCCCTCCTCCTCGAGCTCGGCATCGATGTCGATGTCGAAGCCCTCGAGCAGTTCGCGATCCTCGTCCTCGGGCGACACGATCTGGATCTTGTAGCCCAGCTCCTCGCCGAGGATCTCGAAGGTCGCCTCGTCGAGCGACTCCGTCGCCGTCGCCATCTCGCCGAGGTGGAAGAGGATGGTCACGAGGTTCGACGCGCTCGTGCCGATCTTGTCGGCGAAGTCGGAGAGCGATGCGCCGCGACGCAGACGGACCGGAGTCGAGCCGTCGCCGCGGGGGACCTGGACACCGCCGATCGACGGCGCCTGCCGCATCTCGAATTCCTGCCGCTTCGCCCGCTTCGACTTGCGCGCCTTGCTCTTGGAGCCGCCGCGCCCGAACGCGCCGGCCGTGCCTGCGCCGCGACCGCCGCGCCCGCGACCGGCGAAACCGCCGCCCGGACGCGGACCGGCGAAACCGCCGCCCGCACCGGGAGCACCGCCGCCCGCACCGCCACCGGGGCGGTTGAAGCCGCCGCCTGCACCACCGGGACGGCCGCCGCCCGGACGACCGGGACCGCCGGAACGGCCTGCACCCGCTCCCGCTCCCTGGGGACGCGGAGAGGGCCGCGGAATGTTGCCCGGATTCGGGCGGTTGCCGGGACGGCCCATGCCCTGGCTCGGGGCGAACGGGTTGTTACCGGGACGCGGGGGCCGGGGAATGCCCATCCCCTGGCTGGATGCGAACGGGTTGTTCCCCGGACGCGGGCCGGCGGGCTTGGGGGCGCCCGGCTTGGGGCCGGACTTCGACGCGGGCTTGGCGGGCGCGGGCCTCGTGGTCTCGGGCCTCGTGGTCTCGGGCCTCGTGGTCTCGGGCCTCGGCGCAGGGGCGCTCTCGGGTCGCGAAGCCGCGGGCCTCTTCTCGGACTCGGGCGCCTCGGGCTGGGGCGTCGCCGGCTTCGGACCGGGCTTGGGGCCCGCCCCGGGCCTCTTGGCCGCGGGCTTCGGCGCGGTCGACGCGTCATCGCCCGCCTGGGTCTTCACGAGCTCCGGGTGGTCGTTCACATACGCCTGCAACTTGCGCGCTGCCGGGGGCATGATCGTCGACGACGGGCTCTTCACGAACTCGTTGAGTTCGCCGTTGAGAATCTCGACCGCCTTCTTGCTCTCGATACCGAGCTTCTTGGCGATCTCGCTTACGCGTGGGTTTGCCACTTTTCTCCTGTCTGGGTCCGCGCCAGACAGGCGAGAACCATTGATTATCGGACGGGCTTCATCGTGAGCCGCTCATTAGTTGTCCATGAGTGTTTTCAGCCTGTTCTCTAAGGGGCCGGCATCGGGCTTCCCCGATACCTTCAATGCGCGCGAAAAAGCTCCGCGCGACACTGCTCGTTCCAGACACCGGGCCGTGGGATGCACCCAGGCTCCTCGCCCGGGGAGCACGGCCCGATCATCGGCAATCAGCCGTCCATCGCGCAGTACCACCCGCAGCAGTTCTGTGCGCGGGGCGCGCTTGCGACACGCGACACAGGTCCGAACCGAGTCCATCTTACCAGCTTCCCACTTTTTACTCTTCCCGGCGACTTGACTCATCTAAAAGGTCCGGGAGCGGCTGCGTGTGCCTCACATAAAAATGTCCGCGTAGTTTCCTGGCGTGATGAGCAAGGAGCTATCGATGGGTGCCCGTCGAGAGATCACGAAGA
>JASGDX010000256.1:0-13081 GCA_047606985.1 Leucobacter sp.
AGCAGACCGGCGACCACGAGGTGACGGTGCGCACGGTCGTGCCCGACTCGCAGTTCAACCAGCTCATGTCGGCCGCACCTGCTGCTCGCGCAGCAGGTGCGGCCGACATGAGCTGGTTGAACTGCGAGTCGGGCACGACCGTGCGCACCGTCACCTCGTGGTCGCCGGTCTGCTCGATCGAGTCGATGTTCTTGAAGATGTCGTAACAGAACGACGCCACCTCGGGGTCGAGGTTGCGGCTCAGAGAGACCACCACGTCGTTCGGGGGCATCGTGGTGCCGTCGTGGAACTTCACGCCCTCGCGGATCATGCAGACCCAGCTCAGGGGATCCGGATGGTTGACCGCGGTGGCGAAGCCGGGCGACTGCGGCAGGTCGGATTCCAGCGCAGCAGCGACTCGCACATGTTCGCGAGCACCGTGTTGTCGGCGTAGTCGGAGGCGTACGCCGGGTCGAGCGCGCCGGCGAGGAGCACGGAGACGCCGGCCGCGACGATCCCGGCCGGCGGAGCGGCCGCTCTGCCGCATTACGCGGTGCCCTACCGGACGTGCACGCGCTCGCCGTCGATCCACGTCTCATCGACGACCGCCGTGTGCAGTTCCTCGGTAGGCAGCTCGAAGAGGTTGCGGTCGATGATCGCGAGGTCGGCGTGGTAGCCGTCGCGCAGTCGGCCGGTCGAGTGGTCGAGGTGGTTGATGCGCGCGGTGCCCTGCGTGTAGGCGTCGAGCGCCTGCTTGAGGGTGAGCTTCTGCGTGTCCGGGCCGAGCGGCGGCCGCTCGGATCCGGGGGCCACGCGGTTGACCGCGACGTGGATCGCCTGGATCGGGTCGGGGCTCGACACGGGCCAGTCGCTGCCCGCGGCGAGGTGCGCGCCGGCCGCGGCGAGCTCGCCGAAGGGGTAGTGGTGCTGCTCGGCGTCGCCGGCCATGAACGGCAGGGTGAGCTCGTCGAGCTGCTCCTCGTGGCAGGCCCACAGGGCCTGGAGGTTGGCGCTCGCGCCCAGCGGGGCGAAGCGGGCCACGTCCTCCCGGCGCACCACCTGCAGGTGCGCCAGGTGGTGGCGGTTGCCGGTGGGGCCGTTCTCCGCGCGGGCGCGCTCGAGCGCGTCGAGCGCCTCGGTGACGGCGCGGTCGCCGAGGGAGTGGAAGTGCACCTGCATGCCCTCCCGGTCGAGGGCGGTGACGAAGCGTGCCATGTCCTCGGGGTCGAAGAAGGAGATGCCCCGGTTCTCGGTGGCGTGCCCGTGACGGTCGAGGTAGCAGTCGTGCATGGCCGCGGTGAAGTTCTCGGCGACGCCGTCGACCATCACCTTCACCGAGCCGAGGGAGAGGCGCTCGGGATCGCACTGCGCCGCCGCCTCGTCGCGGCGGTCGACCATCGGCTGCACCTGGGCGTCGCCGTCGGTGCGGTTCCACCACTGCGCTCCGCGCACGCGCGCCTTGAGCGTGCCCTCGGCGGCCGCGCGCAGGTAGACGGGCACGCTGTCGGTGGCGCCCATGAACTCGCCCACGCCGGCGTCCTGCCAGGCCGTGATGCCGAACGACAGCAGGTGCTCCTGCGCGGCGAGCAGGCCGGCGTACACCTCGTCGGCGGTGGGGCGGGGACGCACGGCGCCGAAGAGACCCATGGCGCCCTCGTGGGCGGTGCCAGACGGCGTGCCGTCGGCGTCGCGCTCGAGGCGGCCGTCGACGGGATCCGGGGTGGAGGCGTCGATGCAGGCGAGCTCGGCGGCGCGGGAGTTGAACCAGGCGCCGTGGTGGTCGCGGTTCTCGAGCAGCACGGGCCGATCGGGCACGACGGCGTCGAGCAGCTGCCGGGTCGGCGTGCCGCCTGGGAAGGCGTCCATCGACCAGCCGGCGCCGGTGATCCACTCGAGATCGGGATGGCTCCCGGCGTAGGCCGCGATCGCCGCGATCGTCTCCTCGGCCGTGTCGCACTCGGCGAGGTTGCAGCTCAGCAGCTCCATGCCGCCGGTCGGCGGATGCACGTGGGCGTCCTGGAAGCCGGGGATCACGAGCCGGCCCGCCAGATCGACGCGCTCGGCCGCGGTCTCGGCGAGTCGGACGACCTCGTCCGGATCGGTGGTGAGGATCCGGCCGTCGGAGACGGCGATCCCGCCGGCCCTGGGGCGATCCTCGTCGCCGGTGTAGATCCAGCCGTTCTCGAACACGACGTCTGCGCGGTGCGCGTTGCTCATACGGGGTCTCCTCACGGGTATCGTCATCGATCCGTGCACCACCCTAAGAAACCGGCTCGCTATTGTCAACATTGATGACATGATGAATGTCAGTTGCGTTGACAATATGGCTGACAATCTGATTGATCCCACCCGCTAGACTGATGACCGCGCGCGGGCGGTGCGGCCCCCGCGCCCACGATGTCGAGGAGGCGGGATGAGCGTGACCGGAGCGGCGAAGCGCGGTCGACTGGATCGGCGCACCATCGTGGACGCCATGCTCGAGCTGGCCCGCACCGAGCCGCACACCCGCATCACCTTCAAGCGCCTGGGCGAGGCGCTCGGTGTCGACGCGACCGCGATGTACCGGCACTTCCGCAACAAGGACGAGCTGACCCGGGCCGCCCTCGACCGCATCCTCTCCATGTCGCTGCCCGAGTCGACGACCGCCGGAGGCACCTGGCGCGAGCGGCTCGAGGCGCACCTGATCCGCACCGCCGAGTTGAGCCTCGAATACCCCTCCATCGGCGCTGAGGGCGCGGTCATCGATCCGGCCGGCCCCGGCGACACGGCGGCGGTCGAGTTCATCCTCGAGATGCTGAGCGAGGGCGGGCTCGAGGGGGACGAGCTCATCCGCGCCTACGCGGCGGTATCGGGCTTCGCGCTCTCGCAGAGCGCGGCGCTGGCGCAGGACGTGCTCGCCCAGCGCGGCGCCGCCCGCGACGGCTCGATCCCGTGGATCGGCAGTTTCGGCGGCGTCGACCTCGCCGAGTTCCCGCTCGTCTCGCGCTACCGCGACGAGCTCCTGGCCATCGACGGCATGGCGGTGTACCGGGCGGGCATCGCCGCGATCCTCGACTCGGTCGCGCGGTAGCCCTGCGGGCCGTCCGCCGCGGATCCTTATATCGCCTCATCGCTCTCGTCCCATTCATCTCGCGAGACGCCATGATCTCCTCGAATCGCCATGAAATGAGCGCGATTCTCATGGCGTCTCGCGGAAGTCATGGCGTCTCGGCGGATTTCGGGAGGGGCTGAGCACCCCTGGCGGGCGAGTAGGCTAGGGGGAGGAGCGGGCCGCGCGGCCCGGCACCAGCGGAGGTGGGAGAAGGTTGCCGACGGATCGGGGAGCGCACGGAGCGGCGGACGATGCGATCGAGCTGCTCAGAGCCCTGATCCGCGAGGCGTGCGTCAACGACGGCAGCCCCGAGTCGGGTCAGGAGATCCGCAGCGTGCGCGTGCTCCAGCGGTTCCTCTCCGACGCCGTCGCCGTGGGCCGCGTCGAGACCCAGGTGCTCGAGTCGGCTCCCGGACGGGCGTCGCTGATCGCGCGGGTGCGGGGCACCGATCCCGCAGCCCCGTCGCTGGGCCTGCTCGGGCACCTCGACGTGGTGCCGGTCGACCCCGACGGCTGGACCCGCAACCCGTTCGGCGGCGAGCTCGTCCGCGACGAGGCGACCGGCGCCGAGGAGATCTGGGGCCGCGGCGCCGTCGACATGCTCTACCTCACGGCGGCGTTCGCATGCGTGCTGCGCGAGGTCGCGCTCGCGCCCGAGCCCCCGCGCGGCGACCTCGTGCTGCTGGCCGTCGCCGATGAGGAGGCCGGCGGCGAGCACGGCATCCACTGGCTGGTGCGCGAGCACCCGGAGGCCGTGCGGGTGAGCGAGGCGCTCTCCGAGTCGGGCGGCATGCGCATGGGGCGGCACGTGGCGATCGAGGTCGCCGAGAAGGGATCGGCCGGGCGCCGTCTGGTGATGCGCGGCAGGCCGGGCCACGCGTCCATCCCGTACGGCGCGGCGAGCGCCGCCTACCGCATCGGCGAGGTGCTGCAGCGGCTCGGCGAGGTGCAGCCGGTCGCCCAGCTGGGCGAGCTGTGGGATGCCTTCGTCGACGCGCGCATCGACGACCCCGTGCTCGCCGAGCGCCTGCGCGATCCCGTGAGCATCGACGCCGCGCTGCCCCATCTCGGCGGCATCGCGGGATACGCGCACGCCGTCTCGCGCGTCACGCTGTCGCCGACCGTGCTGCGCGCGGGGGCGACGCACAACGTCATCCCGGCCGTCGGCACGATCGACCTCGACATCCGCACCCTGCCCGGCACCAGCGACGCCGATGTCGACGAGCTGCTCGCCGCGGTGCTGGGCCCGCTCGCCGACGAGGTCGAGATCCAGCACCTGCGCGGCTGGGCGGCCACCGCCTCGAGCCCCGACGAGCCGCTGTTCGCGGCGGTCGAGCGCGCCGTCGCGGCGGTCACCGGATCGCCCGTGGTGCCGATCATGGCGGCCGGCGGCTCGGACGCACGGGTGCTGCGCGAGCTCGGGATCCCCGCCTACGGCTTCGGGGTGCTGGCCCCGGGGTGGAGCTACGAGCGCTACCGCGAGGGCGTGCACGGCAACGACGAGCGCATCGATGTCGAGTCGATCGAGCTGTCGCTGGCCGCGCTGCGGCTGGTCGTGGCGGATCGGATCGGCTAGCCGGTCGCCGCTCCACCCGAGGGGCTGACGCCGGAACTCAGTCGAAGATGTCGCCGAGGAACTCGAAGGGGCTCTTCTTCTTGCGGTAGCGGGTATCGCCGTATCGCTGATCGGAGTAGCGGCGGTCGTCCGAGTACCGATCGCGGTACCGATCGTCGGAGTATCCGCGGTCGTCGCTGCGCGATCGATCGTAGCCAGTGGCAGCGTACTGCTGGGGCTGGGGCTGGGGCTGGGGCGCAGGCGGGATCGGCGCCGCCGGCGCCTGGGCCTCCGACTCGGCCTGCGCGCGCTCGAGGATCTTGTCGAGCTCGCCGCGATCCAGCCACACGCCGCGGCACTCCGGGCAGTAGTCGATCTCGATGCCTTGGCGCTCGCTCATGAGCAGGGTGGTTCCATCGCTGGGGCAGTTCATGATCCGAAGGTAGCGAGGATTGCTGGTAGGAACCTTCAGGCCCAGCCGACGACGAGGCGGGCCGCCTGTTCGGGGATCGTGGGGTCGACGCCGGTCAGCTCGGCGAAGCGTCGCAGACGGTTGGCGAGGGTGTTGCGGTGGCAGAAGAGCTGCGCGGCCGATTCGCCGACGCTGCCCGTGCGCAGGTAGCTGCGGGCCGCCTCCTCGAGCCGGTGCCTTTCGGCCTCGCCGCACCGGTCGAGGGCGGCGTGCACGTCGGCGAGCACGGGGCGGCCGGTGGCGCGCAGCCCTCGTGCGGCGAGCCGGGCCCAGCCGCGGCTCCAGGTCATGGCGCCCTCCTCGCCCGGGGCGATGATGCGTGACAGCTCCGTCGCGGTGACGGCGGTGAGGCGCAGCTCGCCGATGCCCGTCTCGGCGACCGTGACGCCCACGCGCAGCTCGAGCAACTGCCGGGCGAGCTCTTCGATGCGCGAGCCCGGCAGCTCCACCTGCCGGGTGAAGGCGATGAGCGTGTCGCCGAGGTGGTGGGTGTGCACCCGCGTTCCAGCGCGCTCGATCTCGGAGACGGCGACGCGCAGCGGGGCGATATCCGCACCGGTCGCGGCGATCACGACGAGCGGTGCGTCCGGTGGTAGGCCGAGCTCGAGGGAGACGTTGCGCAGGTGCTGGCCGGCCGGCTGCGGCTCCTGGAACAGCGAGGCGATGAGTCCCTGGCGCACCGAGGCCTCCTCCTCGCGCATCCGTTCCCGCTCGGCGACGTAGGCGCGCTGGGTCTGCCCGACGTACTCGTCGACCGTGCGCAGCACGATGCCGGTGTGGCGCACGATGAGTTCGGCGTCTCCGGCGTCGGCGACCCGGGTGAGCCCCTCCCAGAGCACGGTGAAGTCGTGGCGGATCGCGGTCATCAGCGAGGCGAGCGGGATCCCCGCGCGGGCGCGGGAGACACCGACGTCGGAGGACACGGTGATGGCGCGGTCGAAGCCGCCGGCGCGGAGGCCGTCGATGAGGGCGGTGAAGGAAAGCATGCCGGTGCGCCGCAGCTCCGAGCGCGGGATGGGGGAGGGATCGTAGCCAGGCACGGTGGTGACGAGGGCGATGAAGGTCTCGGTCAGCTCGGCGATGTCGAGTCGATCGAGCAGCTCGAACCAGCGCTCCCGGTCCTCGGGCGCGGGGGAGTCGCTGAGTGGACGGGGCGCCTCGGAGACCATGACGTCATAATATGTGCAGATGCATATTTAAGCACGGTATTTCCGGGGCAAATTGCACTCTTAACGGTGCGAATCACCTGCCACTCTGGTTACGAGGTCGTCGCAACCGTGACAGTGCCCGCCCCCGGATCCCGGATCCTCGACGGAGAGAGAGTATGAGCGAGACAAGCAACACGTCGGCAATCGAGTACGACGCCACCCACGAACTGAGCGTCGAGGACGCCAACAAGGTCGCGCTCGGCGCCCTGATCGGCACGGCGCTCGAGTGGTATGACTTCTTCCTCTTCAGCGCCGCAGCCGCGCTGGTGTTCAATGTGCAGTACTTCACGACCGAGAACGCGACGGCCTCCGCGCTGGCCTCGTTCGCGACCTTCGGCGTGGGTCTCGCCGCCCGCCCGATCGGCGGCATGATCTTCGGCCGCATGGGCGACCGCGTCGGCCGCCGCAAGGTCCTCATGATCACCATCGTGGGCATCGGTCTCGTCACCGGTCTGATCGGTGTGCTTCCGACATACGCGGCGATCGGGATCGCAGCCCCCGTACTGCTCGTGCTGCTGCGCGTGCTGCAGGGCCTGTTCGTGGGCGGCGAGTGGTCGGGCGCGATGACCCTGGTCGTCGAGAACGCACCGCTCCACCTGCGCGCCCGCTACGCGGCGATCCCCCAGGTCGGCTCGCCGATCGGCACGATCCTGTCCTCGGGCGGCTTCTTCGTGATGACGCTCCTCTTCTCCAAGGAGAACTTCGACGCGTGGGGCTGGCGCATCCCCTTCCTCATCGCGTTCCCGCTGCTGCTCATCGCGGTGTACCTCCGGAGCCGGCTCGAGGAGTCGCCCGTGTTCCGCCAGCTCGAGGAGTCGGGTGAGGTCGTCAAGAGCCCCGTGCTCACCACCTTCAAGAACAGCTGGAGGCAGATCATCGTCGGCATGGCGGCCGCCCTGCTCGGTGTCGGCGGGTTCTACCTCGTCACGGCGTTCTGCGTCTGGTACGGCGTGAACGTGCTCGGCTACCAGTCGTCGCTGATGCTGCTGGGCTCGATGGTCGCGGCCGCGGTCGAGATCCTCGTCCTCATCTGGGGCGGCAACCTGGGCGCCAGGTACGGCGCCAGCCGCGTGATCCTGTGGGGCGGCATCACCTCGGCCGTCGTGGCCCTGCCCGCCTTCTTCATGCTCTCCTCCGGCAACCCGGTGCTCGTGGTCATCGCGATGACCCTCGCCGTGTCGGCACTCTCGCTGCCATACGCAGCCTCGGGCACCGTGCTCACCGGTCTCTTCCCCGCGAAGACCCGCTACACGGGCGTCGGCCTCGCGCAGAACGTGGCTGGCATGATCTCGGGCTTCATCCCGCTGCTCGCCACCGGCTTCGTCGCCTCGTCGGGCAACCACTGGTGGCCCGCAGCCGCGATGCTCGTGTTCCTGTCGCTCTTCACCGCCGTCGCCGGGGCCATCGCCCCGCGCCTGAGCGTCAAGCTGCCCGGCTTCAAGCACTGAGGCACGGGGCGCGGGCGGCGATACCCCGCCCGCGCCCCGCTCCACCACCAGTACCCCCCTCCCGTTCGTCCCGGTTTCCGGAAGGATCGCACCCATGCCAGCGTCCACCTCCTCCCTCTCGGCCGGTCACCTGATCGTGCGCACGCTCGAAGCCCACGGGGTGCCGCGCGTGTACGCCGTGCCGGGCGAGAGCTATCTCGACGTGCTCGACGGACTGCACGACTCGCCGATCGAGACCGTCGTCTGCCGTCAGGAGGGAGGCGCCGGATTCATGGCCCTCGCCGAGGGGCGGCTGACGGGTCGCCCAGGCGTTGTGATGGTGACGCGCGGACCGGGCGCGGCGAACGCGATGATCGCGGTGCACACCGCGTGGCAGGACGCGACGCCGCTGGTGCTGTTCGTCGGCCTCGTGCCGGTGAACGACCGCGAGCGCGAGGCCTTCCAGGAGTTCAGCCTCACCGGCTGGTTCGGGTCGACCGCCAAGCGCGTCATGACGATCGACGACGCCGATCGGGCGGGGGAGCTCACGGCTGAGGCCATGCGGATCGCCGCGGCGGGCCGGCCGGGCCCGGTGGTCGTCGGGCTGCCGGAGGACGTGCTGGTGCGTCTCACCGATGCGGATCCCGCGCCGCCCGTCGCAGCATCCGCCCCGCAGCCCGCTCCCGCAGAACTCGACGAGCTGGTCGCGCGCCTCGCACGGGCCGAGCGCCCGGCGATCGTCGTAGGTGGCGACGGCTGGCACGACGGAGCCGGCCGCCGGCTGCTCGACTTCGCCGCCGCCGCGGGCGCACCCGTGTTCTGCGACTGGCGCGCCTACGACGCCGTGCCGCACGAGGGCGGCGCCTGGGCCGGATGGCTCGGCTACGGCCGGGCCGACGCGGTGGCCGCGGGCTACGCCGACGCCGACCTGCTCGTATTCGTCGGCTGCTCGCGCTCCGACGTGCTGAGCGACGGCTATACCCTCGGCTTCGACGCCGAGACGGTGCTCGTCTCCCTCGATCCCGAGGCCACGCAGCACGCTGGCCGCATCGACCAGCAGATCCTCGCAGCCCCCGCAGGATTCGCCGAGGCGCTCGCCGGCGTAGACCCCGCGATGGCCCGCGGACGCCGCACCGACGCCTGGATGCGCGGTCGCGCCGCGGCGCAGGCCCGCTTCGCAGCCCATCGCCCCGACGCCTCCGTGCCAGGAGCCCCCGCCGATGCCGGCGTCGATCTCGGCGTCGCGTTCGGCGAGCTGGACGACCGCCTCGACGGGCAGGCGATCCTCACCTTCGGCGCCGGCAACGCGACCATCTGGGCGCACCGCTTCGTGCGCCACCTCGAACCCGCCAGCCTCGTGGGCGCGCGCAACGGCGCGATGGGCCTCGCCGTGCCCGCCGCAGTGGCCGCCTCCCTCGCGTTCCCCGAGCGCCGCGCGGTCGCCGTCTGCGGCGACGGCGACTTCCTCATGAACGGGCAGGAACTGGCCACCGCATTCGCCCACGGTGCCAAACCGCTCGTGATCGTCGTCGACAACGGCATCTACGGCACCATCGTGCAGCATCAGCAGCACCACTACCCGGGACGCCCCTCCGGAACCCGCATGGTCAATCCCGACTTCGCCGCGTGGATGGCCTCCTTCGGCGGGCACGGTGAGCGGGTCGAGACCACGGCGGAGTTCGCGCCGGCGCTCGACCGGGCGCTCGCCGCCGACGGTCCCGCGCTCATCCACGTGCTCATCAGCTCGGAGGTCATGCCGCCCGCCTCGAACGAGATCGCGGGCTGAGAGGATACCGCCATGCTGCAACTCGACCTGATCGTCCGCGCTCGGGAGATCCTGACGATGGATCCCGCTCGCCCCTCGGCGACGGCGGTGGGCGTGATCGGCGGCCGCATCGTCGGCCTCGACGAGGAGATCGCAGGCCTCGACGCGATGCGCACCCTCGACTTCGGCGATGCCGTGATGACACCGGGCCTCATCGACGCCCACTGCCACACCGCCTGGTGGGGGCTCGGCCTCGCCGCGATCGACCTCAGCCGGACCCGCGGTCTCGACGGGCTCTACGCGCTCATCGCGGCGGAGGTCGCGCGCCTCGACGCAGCCGGCGATCCCGCGGCCTGGGTGCACGGCACCGGCTTCAATCAGGCGCACCACGGCGGCGAGTTCCCCGACATCGCCCGCCTCGACGCCATCACCGGCGACCGCCCCCTCTACCTGCGCCACACCTCAGGCCACGCCTCCATCACCAACTCGGCCACGCTGCGTCTGGTCGGCGCACTCGAGCCCGGTTTCGAGAACCCCGTCGGCGGCGCCGTGGTGCGCGACGACGGGGGTCGGCCCACGGGTCTCGTCGAGGAGGCCGCACAGGGACTCGTGCAGGCGCTGCTGCTGCCGTACTCGACTGAGCGGCTCGTCGAGGCGCTCGAGGCCGCCACCTCGCGCTACGCGGCCGAGGGCATCACGAGCTTCACGGAGGCCGGCGTGGGCGGGGGCTGGATCGGCCACAGCCCCGTCGAGGTCGCCGCATACCAGGCCGCCGCCGACCAAGGACGTCTGCGGGCCAGGGCGCAGCTGATGCCGGCCATCGACGCGCTGCGCCCCCTCGCCGGCCACGCAGCCGACTTCCACGGCGAGGGCCGCGGCGCGGGACTCGACCTCGGCATCCGAACCGGCTTCGGCGACGACCGGGTGCGTTTCGGGCACGTCAAGGTGTTCCTCGACGGATCGCTGCTCGGCGCCACCGCCGCGGTGACTGAGGACTACTGCGGCCACGACCACAACCGCGGCTACCTGCTCGACGACCCCGCCGTCTACCGCGAGCGCGCGCTCGGTGCCTACCGCGCCGGCTGGCCCCTCGCGCTGCACGCCATCGGCGACGCCGCGATCGACCTGGCCCTCGACCTCATCGAGGAGGCGCAGGATCGCTACGGCCGTCTCGTCGCCCCCTGCCGCGTCGAGCACTTCGGCATCGCCCGCCCCGACCAAGTGGAGCGCGCCGGCCGCCTCCGCGTCGCCGTGACCCCGCAGGCCGGGTTCATCGGGCCTGTCGGAGACCAGATGGCCGAGCGCGTCGGCCCCGACCGCGTCGACTGGCTCTACCGTGGGCGTTCGGTGATCGACGCGGGCGTCGTGCTCGCCGGCTCATCCGATCTGCCCGTCGCGGACAACAACCTGCGCCGCGGCATGCAGTCGGCCGTAGACCGCCGCACCGACAGCGGCGCGCTGCTCGGTGCCGACGAGGCCATCACACCTGAGGAGGCGCTGCGCACCCACACGGAGTGGGCTGCGCGCGCCACCGGTCAGCTCGCCGACAAGGGCACGATCGAGCGCGGCAAGCTCGCCGACTTCGCGGTGTTCTCCGACTCGCCGCTCACGGCGCCCAGCATCGCCGGGCTCGACGTCGTCGCCACGGTGCTCGGCGGCGAGCTGAGCCACGACGCGCGGGGCTGACGTCGCCCCTCGATCCCGAACCGAATCGCCACCCGAATCCGGCCGGCCCCGACCCGACACCCTGCTCCGCACCCGCCCGCCTCGAAAGGACGAAACCCATGAATCAGTACGACGAAGCCTTCCTCGCCGACTGGGCGGTCCACTCGCGGTTCGGCTCGGTCGAGGGCACGAACGGTGTCGAGCGCCAGGCCGCGAGCGAGGCCGACGGGCAGCAGCGCAAGTGGTTCGCGAGCCTGCTCGAGTCGCACGGCTTCACCGTCGAGCGCGACGCGATCGGCAACCTGTTCGGTTTGCTCGAGCTCGTACCCGGCGCGCCCTACGTGCTCACCGGCTCGCACCTGGACTCCCAGCCGACGGCGGGCCGCTTCGACGGCGCCTACGGCGTCATGGCGTCGGCGCACGCCTGCTTCCGGGTGGCCGACGAGCTGCGGGCCTCGGGCGCGCTGCCGCGATTCAACCTCGCCGTGGTCGACTGGTTCAACGAGGAGGGATCCCGTTTCAAGCCCTCCATGATGGGCAGCTCGGTGTTCACCGGCAAGCTGCCCCTCATGGACGCGCTCGCGACGCGGGATCCGCGCGGCGTCACGGTGAAGGACGCGCTCGACGCGATCGGCGAGCGCGGAGGCGCGGTGTTCGGCGACGGGGGGCCGGAGATCGCCTCGTACGCCGAGATCCACGTGCAGCAGGGCCGCAGCATGGAGGAGGAGGGCGTCACCATCGGCCTCGTGAACGCGACCTGGGGGGCGCACAAGTTCGAGTTCAGGATCACGGGCGAGCAAGCCCACAGCGGATCGACGCTCATGGAGGACCGGCGCGACGCGCTGCTCGGAGCAGCCCGTCTCATCGTCGCCGCCCGCGAACTGGTCGACGAATTCGAGCCCGGTATCCTGCACACCGCCTGCGGCGAGATCGAGGTCTACCCCAACTCGCCCGTGGTCGTGGCGAGCGAGGTGCAGCTGCTGTTCGACCTCCGCTCGCCGAGCAGCGAGGTGCTCGACGCGGCCTACGCGAGGGTCATGGAGACGGTCGAGCGGGTGCAGCGCGAGGACCGCGTGGAGATCGAGGTCGTGGCCGAGCACAGCTGGGGCCAGAATCCCTACCCCGAGGCCGGCGTCGAGCTGGCGCGCGAGGTGGCGGAGGAGCTGGGCCTCGCCCACGACCGCGTGATGACCGTCGCGGGCCACGACTCCACGAACATGAAGGACCGAGTGCCCACGGTGATGCTGTTCGTGCCGAGCGTCGACGGCATCTCGCACAACCTCAAGGAGTTCACGCGCGACGAGGATCTGCTCGCCGGCATCGACCACCTGACGGGCGTGGTGCGCAGGCTCGCGGAGGGTGCTCTCGTCGGGTGAGGACGGCGGTGCGGCGGGCCCCGCCGGATCCCGCCCGCGCCATCCCATCCCGCAGCCCGGACCCCCAGTCGTCACCACCGCCACCTGCCGAGCGGAGGATTTTCCGGCTGAGATCGTGATTTCAGCCGCAAAAACCTCCGCTCGAGAGAGGCGGGGTCCCGCGGGAACGGGCGGGTGCTCCGCTCATCGTGGGAGCGGGGCGCGGGGAATGGGCGCGGGGAGCGGGGAGCGGGGCGTGGGGAATGGGCGCGGGAAGCGGTGCGCGCGCCGGTTGAGGCGTGCAAAACGGCAGCAAGGTGCGTGCAGAACAGCAACAGCATGCGTGTGAAACGGCAACGGTAAGCGTGTAGAACGGCGGGGCTCGTGGGGCGCCGAGCGCGTAACTTGGTCGCCGCAAGCGATAGGTGTATGGTTGGTGTATGACGCGCACAAACATAGATATCGATGATGATCGGCTCGCTGATCCGCAGATCCGCTCCATCGGAGATCAGCCGATCGAGCTCGGCCGCGACCGGATCGTCGGTGTCGCGCAGGTACTCGATC
>JASGDX010000257.1:0-2888 GCA_047606985.1 Leucobacter sp.
CCGCCGATCGCGACCGTGCCCTCGTCGGGGGCGTGGACGCCGGCGAGCATCTTCATCAGCGTCGACTTGCCCGCGCCGTTCTCGCCGACCAGGCCGTGCACCTCTCCCTGCGCGATCTCGAGCCGGGCGCCCGAGAGCGCGCGCACCCCGGGGAACGACTTGTCGATCCCCGACATGTCGAGCACGCTCGGCGACGTTCGCGATCCCATGGACGCCCTTCCGGTCGGCGGTGCGAGGGCGGGTGCCCGCCCTCGCAGGGGTGGGGCTACTTCGCGGCTTCCGCCGCCAGCTGCTCGGAGGCCGCCTTCGCACCGTCGGCGCCGTCGACCGGGATGACGTCGACCAGCGTGACTTCCTCGATCTCGCCGTCGGTCAGGTACTTCGCGACGTTGTCGGCCGAGAGCGTGCCGATCTTGCGCGGCTGCTGCGCCACATCGCCGATGTGGGGGCTGTTCGGCTCCTGCATGATCTCGAGGATCTCCGGGATGCCGTCGATCGCGGTAACGGTGACGTCGTCGCGTCCCGACTCCTCGATCGCCTGCACGATGCCGAGCGCGGGCTGATCCCAGCACGCGACGTGGATCGAGTCGAGCTCACCCTCGGGGTACTTCTCGAGCAGCGTCAGCGTCTGCTGGCGGGCATCCTCTACCGGGTTGCCGAAGTCCTCGGCGAGCTCGGGCTCGAGCAGTTCGATGTCGGGGTACTCCGAGGTGATCGTGTCCTTCCACGAGTTGTAGCGCTCGCCGCAGAAGGGGAACCGCTCGCTGAAGGCGTTGAACACGGCGACCTTGCCCTTGCCGCCGAGGTGCTCTCCGAGGATCTTCGCCACCTCGCTGCCCGCGGCCTTGCTGTCGGACTGCACGTTGTTGACCACGTTGTCCGAGGCGTGGTCGACGCCGAAGACGGGGATCCCCGCCTCGCCGAGCGCCTTGAGCTTCGGCTCGACCGCGTCGTCGCCGAGGATCGTGATGACCGCGTCGACCTGCTGGCTCAGGAAGATCTCGTGGTTCTCGGCGTGGACGTTGGTGTCCTGTCCGCCGTCGGTCTGCACGACGGTGCCGCCGAGCGCCTCGACCTCGGCGATGGCGCCCTCGAACGCCTCGCGGTCCCAGTAGTTCTGCGTGCCGCTGACCGCGACGCCGATGGTCTTGCCCGCGAGGGGCGCGTCGGCGTCGGCCTCGCCGCCCGAGCCCCCCGAGGCGCCGCTGCAGCCCGCCAGGCCGAGGCCCGCGATGACCGCGAGGGGCAGGAGGAGCTTGGTGATGCTGCTTCGTCGCATTGTCGTAACCCTTACAGTTCGTGTGCTCGCTCGAGCCCGATTCGGTGGTCGCGGGCGGGTGCGCCGGCGACGCCTGACTCCCACGAATGTAACCGCAATCGCCCGCGGCGCCGACATCGGGCGGCCGCATCCCGTAACGCAAGGAAATGTAGTGCCGCTCTCCCGGTGCCCCGTCGCGCCGACCGGCTAGTCTCACGGCATGGCGACGAACCACGGTCCGCGCGGCGACGACGATCCCGACGAACGGTCCCGCATCGTCATCGGCATCGACGCCGGCACCTCCGCGATCAAGTCGGTCGCGTTCGCGCTCGACGGGACGGTGCGCGGCGAGGCGAGACGCGAGGTGCCGGTGCTGCGGGATCGCGCCGGGCGCTCGGAGACCGACATGGAGGGCTTGTGGCGGCTGGCCGTCGAGACTCTGCGGGAGGCGCTCGCCGCGCTGGGAGACGGGGTCGAGATCGTCGCGATCGGCGTGACCGGGCAGGGCGACGGCGCCTGGCTGGTCGATGCGGAGGGCCGCCCGACCGGGCCGGCCGCGCTCTGGAACGACGCGCGATCCGCCGGGGTCGTCGAGGAGTGGGAGGGATCGGCGCGCGGCGAGGCAGTCCGCGAGACCACCGGCTCGCCGCTGCACCCCGGCGCGCTCCCCGCGATCTGGGAGGCCATGCGCCGCACGGGCACGATCCCCGGCACCGCGGCCCACCACCTCAACTGCAAGGACTGGCTGCGCTACCGCCTCGTGGGCGAGATCGCCACCGACCCGAGCGACGCGTCGCGCACCTGCCTCGACGTCACGCTGGGCGAGTACTCCGCCGGGCTCGCGGAGGCACTCGGACAGGAGGATCTGGCGCGGATCCTGCCTGCCGTGCTGCCGTCCGACGCCGTCGCCGGAGCGCTGCAGCCGGACGCGCGGCGCGCGATCGGCGTCGACGCCGCCATCCCCGTAGCGGTGGGAGCCTTCGACGCCGTGGCCTGCGGCATCGGGCTCGGAGCGATCTCCGACGGCGACGCCTACGTGGTGCTCGGCACCACGGCGATGGTGACGGTGAACCAGCCTTCTGCGGCGAGCAGGCGGCACGCCGACTCGATCCTGCTGCGCACGGGCCGCGGCGAGCAGGTGGCCGAGTGCCTGGCGCAGATGTCGGGGATGCCGAATCTGAGCTGGGCGCGCGCGACGCTGGGGCTCGAGGAGCTCGGGTGGGACGAGATCGAGCAGCGGCTGCGGCTGCTGGATCGCGAGCACTCGGGCGACGCGGCGGCCGGCGTGCTGTTCCTGCCGTACACCTCTCCCAGCGGGGAGCGGGCGCCCTTCCGCGATGTGCACGCCTCCGGCGGATGGGTCGGGGCCGACGTCACGGCGAGCTCGCTGACGCTGCTGCGCGCGGTGTACACCGGGCTCGCGCACTCCGTCGCGGAGTCGATGCTCGAGATGGGGATCGGCGACGCCGGGGATCCGGAGGCGGCTCCCGATGCGGGACCCGGATCCGGCAGCATCACGGTGGGCGGGGGCGGCGCTCAGTCGCGCCTGCTCTGCGAGCTCCTCGCCGATGTCACCGGCCGCACCGTGATCCGCCGGGTGGACGCCGAGATCGGAGCGCGCGGGGCCGCC
>JASGDX010000258.1:0-3125 GCA_047606985.1 Leucobacter sp.
CGGCGACGGTGCTGCGCGGCATCGGCGCCGGGCGCGTGCCGTGGGCCAACATGTACGAGTTCTCGCTCACGGCGACGAGCGCGATCGTGCTCATCTTCCTGCTGGTGCAGTTCGCGGTGGATCTGCGCTTCCTGGGGGCGCTCATCACGGGCATGACCCTGCTGTTCCTGGGGCTCAGCAAGATCAACTTCTACGTCTCGATCGTGCCGCTGCAGCCGGCCCTCGATTCCTACTGGCTGGTCATCCACATCCTGGTGGCGGTGCTGGCCGTCGGCTTCCTGACGCTCTCGTTCGGGCTGTCGGTGCTGCAGCTCATGCAGACGCGGCGCGAGGCGCGCATCGCGGCGGGCGAGCCGGGCGGCCTCGACTTCCTCGCGAGCTTCCCGCGCGCGGTGCGGCTCGAGGACCTGGGCTACCGGCTGGCGATCATCGGCTTCGTGTTCTGGACGTTCACGCTGATCGCGGGATCCATCTGGGCCGAGCGCGCGTGGAGCCGCTACTGGGGCTGGGACACGAAGGAGGTCTGGACCTTCGTGATCTGGGTGCTGTACGCGGGCTTCATCCATGCCAGGGCGACGCGCGGATGGCGGGGCACCCGGTCGGCGTGGCTGAACGTGATCGCCTACGCCGCGGTGATCTTCAACTTCACGATCGTCAACGTGTTCTTCAAGGGGCTGCACGCCTACTCGGGGCTGTGATGGGGGCAACGACGAGCGCCGACGCGATCGGCGAGGCTCCGATGCCGAGGCGGAAGAGTCTGCTGCGCGTCGGCATCGGCGTGGCGGGTCTCGCGGTCGTGATGGTCCTGGTGTGCCTGATCACGCTGTCGCCGTCGCCGGTCGAGCGGGGCAACGAGGAGTTCGTCACGCAGCTGCTCGAGTTCCTGCACAGCAAGGGCGTTCCCGCCTGGTTCGGGCCCCGCAAGCTCGAGTTCTCGGCGAACATCGTGATGTTCGTGCCGCTGGGCCTGTTCGTGGGCCTGCTGCTGCCGCTGCATCGGGCCTGGATCGGCGGCGTCGCGGGGACGAGCTTCTCGATGCTCGTCGAGATCGTGCAGTTCGTCCTGCTGCCCGAGCGGTACGCCTCCGTGCTCGACGTGCTGGCGAACGCGCTGGGCGGATGGATCGGCATCGGGCTGGCGGTGCTGCTGCGGCTCGGGATCGCGGCTCGGGATCGGCGGATCGTCGCCGGGGCGCTCGCCTCTCGCGGTGCAGTGCCGGAGGATCCCGCGCCGGCGGCCGGAGGCCTCGTCGAAGCCGTGCCCGACCCGTTCGCGCAAGGCGCTACTGCAGCACCTCGATGATCTCCGCCGGGGCGATGAGCCGCCCGGTGTAGAACGGCGTCTCCGCGCTGACGTAGCGGCGCGCGTCGACGCCGCGCAGATCCCGCATCATGTCGACCAGTTCGGTGAGGTCGTCGGCCTCCATGGGCAGCAGCCATTCGTAGTCGCCCAGCGCGAAGGCGGCGACGGTGTTCGCGACGACGCCCCGGTGCGCGGCGCCCGCGCGCCCGTGCTCGGCGAGCATGCGGCTGCGCTCGGCCGGATCGATGAGGTACCAGTCGGTGGAGCGCACGAAGGGGTAGACGGCGAGCCATTGCCGAGCGTGCTCCCCGCGCACGAAGCCGGGGACGTGGCTGCGGTTGAACTCGGCCTCGCGGTGCACGCCCATGGCGCTCCAGGTGCGGATGAGGGGGCCGAGCAGGGTGGAGCGGCGCAGCTCGCGCAGCGCCCACTGCAGGTCTTCGGGCGCCGAGCCGTGCAGCCACACCATCAGATCGGCGTCGGAGCGCATGCCGCTCACGTCGTACCAGCCGCGCAGCGTCACGCCCTCGTTCTCGATGACCTCCGTGACGTCCTCGAGTTCGCGCACCGCGGTCGGCACGTCGTGCCCGTCGATCACGACCGGGTGGGAGGAGCTGAGACGGAAGACCGCGAAGAGGGTGAAGGGTGCGCCGGTTCCGGTCGCGGCCTCGGCCTCGGCGTCGGGCGAGGGATCCGCTGCCGGGTGCGGCTCCGCGGATGCTTCCGCGCTCTCGGCGTGATGGGGCGATGAGGCGTGGGAGGTGAGATCGCTCATGCTCTCATCGTCCCGCGCATCGCCTATCCGGCGCAAGGGCGCTGCGGCGAGGCGCGGCGCGGTGCGGACCTCGGCCGGCCCGGGCGCAGCGGCCCGCGATCCCGCGGCATCGTCACTCCGCGTTGGCGCGCTGGGCGTACTCGTCCAGTGTGCCGTCCTGGAACGCCTGCTGCACGCTCGTCAGCCCGTCCCAGTTCGGCAGGACGATGGACTGGCCGTCGGCCGAGGTTCCGGTGCCCAGCGTGGGGCTCGTGAAGAAGGCGATGTCATCGCTGCGCAGGTTGCGCATCTCGAGGCCGAGGCTCACCGCGGTGGGAAGGTCGAGCTGGTCGTCGAGGATCAGGTAGGGCTTGAGCGCGTCGAAGGTCGCGGTGAGCTTACCGGCGTCGCCGAGGGTCTCGCTGCTCAGCAGCTTCCCCATGAGGCCCTTGAGATAGGCCTGCTGGTTGCGGGCGCGCTGATAGTCGCCGTCGGAGAAGGCGTACCGCTCGCGCACGTAGCCGAGAGCCTGAGCGCCGTCCAGGGTGACGGGCCCTGCATCGAAGGTGTATCCGCCGTGCGTGGAGGTGAAGGGCAGCGCGTTGTCGACGGTGACGCCCCCGACTGCATCGGTGAGCCCCTTGAACGACTCGAAGTCGATGAGCGCGACGTGGTCGATGCGGGCGCCGATGAAGTTCTCGATCGTGTTGACGGCGAGCGGCAGCCCGCCGTAAGCGACGGCGGCGTTGATCTTGGCCTCTCCGAACCCCTGGATCTCGACCCAGTTGTCGCGCATGATCGACATGACGGTGAGGTGCTCGCGGTCAGGGGATATCTGGGCCACCATGATGGCGTCGCTGCGGAAGCCCTTGAGGTCGGAGGCGGTGGCGTCGGGATCGGTGGTCTCGCGCGAGTCGGAGCCGAGCAGCAGGATGTTGATGGGGGCCTTCTCGCCCGATTCGACCTCGGTGGCCGCGGGCCGCTCGAGCGACGGATCCTGCTCGATGCTGACCCGCTTGATCTCGTTGAACGAGTTGGAGACCATGGCGTAGACGATGCCCGCCGCGA
>JASGDX010000259.1:0-5689 GCA_047606985.1 Leucobacter sp.
ATCGGGCACGAGGAGACGTTCGCCGCCGACGTCGTCGACCCGGACGTGCTGCAGCGCGAGCTGCTGCGGCTGTCGACCCGCACGGGCGAGCGGCTGCGGGCTGCGGGGATCGAGGCCCGCACCGTGTCCATCAAGGTGCGCTGGTCCGACTTCGAGACCGTGACGCGATCCCGCACCCTGCCGGAGGCGACCGACGCCACCCAGCGCATCTATCGCACCGCCGCGCAGCTCCTCGCCGATCTCGGCGCCGCAGGCCGGCCGGTGCGGCTGATCGGGGTGCGAGCGGAGCAGCTGCTCGAGGCGGGGAGCGAGGCCGCGGCGCTGTGGAGCGACGACGACGGGTGGCGCGCCGTGGATCAGGCTGTCGACGAGGTGCGGGGACGTTTCGGCCCGGCCGGGGTCGGGCCTGCGAGCCTGCTCGAGGGGCGCGGTGAGGTGGTGGATCCGCGATCCCTCGAGGCGCCGTAGCCTTCGATGCGCCGCCCTCGCGAGCCTCGGCCGGCTCAGTCCTCGGAGACCCGATCAGGCCCTTCCATGATCGCGAGCACCGATTCGAGGATCGCCGCCAGCCAGTCGAACACCATCACAGTGCCGCGCGTCTCCTCGTCGGCCGCGAGACGGGCGTGATCCTCGGGCATGTCGAGGCCGATCCGCGCCGCGATCGCGAGCCGCAGCGAGGTGACCGTGCGCACCCAGGCTGGCAGGGTCGCCTCGGAGATGTCGACCTCCACGGTCCCGGTCCCGTCGAAGGGACCGCCGCCCAGGCCGAGCGCCGAGGTGACCTGCATGGCGTCCTGGATCTTGCGGTTCAGCAGACCCTGCTCGGTGACCCTGCGGAACTGGGCAGAGTCGTCGTCGTGCTCGTAGGCGTCGGGGAAGAGGCGCGCCAGCGCGGGATCCTCCGGCGTGGTCTCCGATCCGCCGATCTCGAGGCTCGCGAACAGCGGATCGGGATCGAGGTCGGTGCCGCTGTGGCTCTGCAGCAGCTGGGTGAGCTGCGAGACCAGCTGGTCGAGCATCGCGGCCTCGTCGTGATCGAGCAGCAGGCGCAGGCCGTCGTCCGGCAGCGGCAGCAGCTTCACGACTCGCCCGCCCGCCGCACCGTGGCCCACAGGCCGTAGCCGTGCATCGCCTCGACGTGCATCTCCATGTCCTCCCTGCCGCCCTCGGCGACGACCGCGCTGCCGCTCTGGTGCACGCGCAGCATCAGCTCCTCCGCCCGCGTGCGGTCGAAGCCGAAGTGCACGCGGAACACGTACGAGACGTACGACATCAGGTTGACCGGGTCGTCCCACACCACCGTCTGCCAGACGTGCTCGGGGGCGATGCCCGCGCGTTCGTCGGCCTCCGCCGAGGTGCCGGCCTCGGCGCTCGCGCACGTCGCATTCATCGGCGCCACCTCTCAGCCCCACCCGAGCTCGTGGATGCGCTCCTCGCCGAGCCCGTAGAA
Source organism: Leucobacter sp. (assembly GCA_047606985.1). Lineage (GTDB taxonomy): Bacteria > Actinomycetota > Actinomycetes > Actinomycetales > Microbacteriaceae > Leucobacter. Next base: position 1,451 of record JASGDX010000259.1, read on the forward strand.
GTGCGCGATCTCGTGCACGAGCGTGATGCGGATCTCGCGGACCAGCTCGTCGCGGTCGGCGCAGTGATCGAGCAGGTTCTCGCGGAACAGGATGATGCGATCGGGTTCCTCCCCGTAGCCGTAGACGTCGCGCTCGGCGAGCGAGAAGCCCTCGTAGACGCCCAGGACATCGCTGCCGTCGGCCGGCCGATCCTCGACGAGGAAGATGACGTTGTCGAGTTGCGCGAGCATGTCGTCGTGCAGCGAGTCGAGGCCATCGGAAACCATCGACTCGAACTCCTCGTGCGAGATCTCGAGCATGTTTTCACCCTACACAGAAAGCCTGGGGCTATGCGCGGGGGCTCGCGGGGACGCGGTGGTGGACGCCCAGCCCGGGCCGGTCGGGGGAGCGGTGAATGGGGCCGCGGATGCCGGCGGGCGCGTCGGCGGGAGCCGGTTGGCGGTCGGTTGGCGCATCGGCGGGCGGATGGGCTATGATCGTGGGGTTGCCTCGTTCGTTCCGGCGAATGCGGACAGCATGGTGGCTTTAGCTCAGTTGGTAGAGCACCGGCTTGTGGTGCCGGTGGTCGCGGGTTCAAGTCCCGTAAGCCACCCCAAATGGGTCAGGTTTGAACTTTCGACCAAGGGTCCGCCCTTGGTCGAGGTTCGGGCCTGGCCCAATTTTCTTGCCTCGGCGGCCCAGGTGAGGGCGTCGGCCTGCAAGCCTTCGATGCTCAGCCCGTCGTAGGGCGTCTTGTAGCCGACCCGAACGTCGTTGTCCTCATCGACGTAGATTGCTCTGAACAGCGCCTGGTTGCACAGCCGGCGGTTCGCGTCGTCGGCCGTCTTGTAGATGTCGCCCGCGTTGGACAGCAGGGTCAGCGAGTCGTCGAGGTTGGCGCGGGCGAAGGCGTACTCGCCGTGGTGGGCGTCGATCCGGTTCTTGATCGTTTCTAACGACCCTGTGATGCGGTCCTGTTCTCGTTTGAGGAGTTCCAGCGTCACCGCGCCCGCATAGTGGGCTCGAAGGAGCTTCTCCTGCTCGTCTTCGAGCTGCGTCCTCCGTGCGGCGAGGTCCGCCAGCTCGGCGGCACCCTCGGACATCATCTCGTCGAACCTCGCGTGCAGCATCGACGACAGCGCGAGCTTGGTCTCCGCGCTGATCTGGACGTGATCGTAGAACTGCTCGACCAGCCGTTCGACGTGCTCGATGAGCATCGCCTGCCGGGTGCAGTCACCCCTGCCACCGTGCCTGCTGCCACAGACGAAGTACGGATAGATCGTGCCCTGGCTGCTCTTCGCGTTGCACACGATCAGGCGCGAGCCGCACTGCCCGCAGAACACCGAACCTTTCAGGTAGTGCTCGTGCACCTGCGTCGCGTCCGCCGCCGACCGGTGAGTGCCGAGCACGGTCTGCACCTGATCCCACACCTCGTTCGGGACGAGCGCCTCGTGGACTCCGGCGTAGGTGACGCCTTGATAGCGGACGCAGCCCTTGTAGTACGGGTTCGTGAGCATGCGGTGCACCGAGGACTTGCCGATGGGTCGCGACGGCCGTCGTGGCGAGGCCAGGGTCGTCAGTCCGCGCGCGACCAACTCATGGTGGAGCTGGCTCGTCGACCAGTCCCCGGTCGCGAACCTCTGGAACGCCCACCGAACCAACGGTGCCCGTTCCTCGTCCAGCTCGACGGTACGAACCTCGCGGCCGAACTCGTCGCGCACTCCGATGTTGCGGTAGCCGATGGGCGCCTTCGACACCGTGCCGCCCTGCGCGGCCTTCTGCGATAGGCCCTTGACGACCTCGGTCGCCAGGTTGCGCGAGTAGAACTCGGCAATCGACGACATGATGCCGTGCAGCAGCATCCCCGATGGTGTCTCGTCGATGTTCTCCGTGGCTGACACCAGAGTCACCCCGGCGTCCTTGAGTGCCAGGTGGATGGTCACGTCGTCGGCGCGGTTCCGGGCGAGCCGGTCAACCTTGTGGACGATGCAGTAGTTCGTCTTGTACTTCGTGACGTACTGAATCATCCGCATCAGCTCGGGCCGGTCGGCCTTGCGAGCGGATTCACCCGCGTCGACGAACTCCTCGACGATGGTCGCGCCGAGCTGGTCGGCCTTGCGCTGGTTCGCCTCGCGCTGGGCGGGGATCGAGAAGCCTTCAGCGTTGCCGCCCTTCTCTGCCTGCTCCTTCGTTGAGACTCGCAGGTATGACACGGCGATCGCCCCGACGAAGGGTGTCGGGGCAACGAGGCTGTCTATCGCGGCGCGGCTCGCGTCGGTGGTCGTCATGGCTCTTCTCCACAGTCACTGGTCCTGCCGACGCGGACTGATGTGACGGCGGATGTTGTTCGTGAGAAGAGCCCGAAGGCTGTAGGACTAGGCCGAGTCGGCCACGTTTGCTTTGCCTCGCCGCAAGGGCGAAGCGCTAGGACCACAACATCCGCCATCCGCGACGGATACATACATTCTACGACGAAGGCCCCGCCGAAGCGCGGAGACGCTTCGGCTGGTCCATTCCGTCAGGGCGGCACGACCCGGACCGCTGGAGCGCGATGCGGATGAGCAGCTCGCTCAGCTTGTCGAGGTCGGGCGGGTCGTTGAAGTCGGCGCGGATCGTCAGCTCGCGCTCGCTCTGCTGGCGCTGTCCAGTCTTTCGTGTGTACTTCCGCGCCATGGCTCACACCTCGCCGGTGTCGGGGTCGAAAGCCGCGAAGAAGGCATCCTCGGCCTCCTGCCGGGCCGCAACCTGATCGAGCACGAACCGAACGAAGTCCTCGTCACGATCCGTGATCGGCAAGTCCTCTACGGGCACGGCAGGGTCTTCGCCAGGCCAGCTCGTCTGGCGGGTTGGGCGATCCCTGTCGAGGCGAGTGCCGCACGCCGCGACCCAGTCTCGGAGGCGGGCGCGGGCGTCTGCGAAGTCGCGGTGCCAGCCGAGCGGCGCGGAGCCGTCCTGCTCGGGGTCGTAGGCAGACAGCCAGTGAAGGTGCAGCGCGGACAGTTCCCAGAGGAGTTCGGGGTGCCTATGCCAGTACGGCGGCACAACGCTGGGTTGGAGGCCATAAGTGTGCCGCAGCCAGTCCACCCATCGGTTGAGTTCGAGTAGCTCCGCCTCCAAATCACTGGCCGCGAGTAGGTTCCAGTTCACCGGGTGAGGCGGTTCCGGCACATCGAACCTGGGCGACTGCGGTCCTGCCTCGGGCGGCAGGTCATCGTGTTCGGGGCCGAGCGAGTCAGTCATGGTTGCCCCGCTCAGATTCCGATGGTCGCGGCGTTTGACGGCGCGGGACGCTGCGGCGCGGAGAAGGCGGCACCATCTCGGCCAGAGCTGCGCTCGGTTCGATCTACCTCGTAGCGCGTGCGCGCCAGGTCGTGGCCGATGCGCGTCGCGATGAACTCCTCGCCTTCGTAGCGCTGTCCGTTGCGCTCATAGGAGTACTCCCGCACCCGGCCGTCGGCGATGATGCTGTCGCCCTTGGCCAGCCGCTCGGCCCCCTGCTCGGCGGCCCCACGATACGCGATGACATCGTGGAAGGTGGTCTCCAACTGCGTGAACGTGTTGTCGGGCTCCTTGCGGTAATGCTCGATGCCGACCTTCATGTAGAGCCGCGCGTCCCCACGTTCGGTGTAGCTCAGCTGCGGCTCCGAGGCAACGAAGCCCGAGATGGATTGGTGAGTGCGAATGGCCATGAGCCCTTCCTCCTGATCTCAGGCGGCCAGCTCGTCGTGGCCGCTGTATCAGGCAGGTGCGCTCCCGCACCCAAGCCGTGGCATCAGGGTGCAGGGCGGCGTAGGAGGGCTTCGACTTCGGTGCGGTCGGTGCGGAGTTGGGCGGCGTCGGGGCGGTTGGGCCAGGCTCGTAGGTCGGTGACGATGGGTGGCGCGGAGCGCAGCAGGGTTATCCCGGTGCCGAAGGGCAGGGCGCGGATGCGGTCGGGTGGCAGGATCGGGACGCGCCGTATGGAGCGCTGGTTCGAGCGGGTGCCGCGGTCGCCGAGGGTGATGCTGTCGGTGTATTCGTCGCGTTCGCCGATCAGGGTGGAGAGGTCTCGGAGGTCGCGGCTGTTGGATGCGCCGCCGAGGATGATCTTGACGATGCTGGCGTCCCAGATCGCCCCGGCTTGGTGTTCGCTCCATCGGTCGCGGGCTTGGGCGAGGGACTGCAAGACGGGCATGGTTGTGATCCCGGTGCCGCCGCCTTCGGCCATCAGCGTCGGCAAGGACGGGAGGGGTGCGAGGTTGCCGATCTCGTCGAGTGCC
>JASGDX010000260.1:0-6723 GCA_047606985.1 Leucobacter sp.
GCCGAGCGCCTCCCAGTTGCGCAGCGCCGCCCCGGCAAGCGGCGCGAGGGCCTCGCGCGGCACCCCGGCGGTGCCGGCCAGCCGCTCGGCGAAGCCCTCGAGCACCACCAGGAAGTTCGAGGCGGCCGAGGCCGCGGCGTGGTACGCCGCACGATCCTCGTCGGCCACGCGGAAGGTCGACATGCCGAGCGCCGCCGCCAGCCCGCGCGCCGTCTCGAGCGCCCGATCGCTCGTGCCGTCGACCGCCGCGTACGCGCCGGCGAAGACCGTTCCAGGCCCCGTGACGGTGAGCAGGGGGTGCAGGCCGAAGGCCTCGTGCGGATGCAGCGCCGCGAGGCCGGTGGCGCCCGAGAGATGGCCGACGAGGGGGCCCGGCTCGATCAGCGCAGCCGCCTCGGCGATGGCCGCATCGGGCACCGCGAGCACCACCGCGTCGGCGCCCGCGCCGGTGGCGCCGCGTCCGGCGGGCGGCAGCACGTCGATCCCGGATCCCGCTCCGGCATCGCGCAGGGCGCCCGCGAGCGCGGTGCCCATGCGGCCCTCGCCGACGACCTGGACGCGCATGACGGCTAGAGCTCCAACCCGTACAGGTTGGGCTCCGGCGCCAGGATCACGCCGAACTCCTGCTGCACGCGCTGCACCACGAATCGCGCCAGCTCGGCGACGTCGGCGGCCGTCGCCGCGCCGCGATTGGTGATGGCGAGCGTGTGCTTCGACGAGACGGCCGCGCCGGAGCCCGGCAGGCGGAAGCCCCTGGGCACGCCGGCGTGCTCGATCAGCCAGGCCGCCGACAGCTTGACCTCGCGCTCGGGCGCGGGCTGGGGCATCCGCAGCGGCACACCGGCCGCGAGCTCCTCGAAGGTGGTGACGGCGGGCTCGGGATCGACGCCGCCCGCCTGGAAGCGCGGGGCGTCCTCCGGCAGGGTCCTCGCGAAGCGCTCCGCGACGATGGGGTTCGTGAAGAAGGAACCGGCGCTCCAGCTGTCGTGATCAGCGGGATCGAGCACCATGCCCTTCGAGGCGCGCAGCCGCAGCACCGAGTCGCGCAGCTCGCGCAGCGGCACCCGGTCGCCGATCGCCACGCCCAGCGCACCGGCCAGCTGCGCGTAGCGCACCGGGGCCGAGAGGGGGCGCTCGTCGCCGCTCTCGTCTGCGAGCAGCAGGTCGATGGAGAGCACCACGCCCTCGAGGCCCCGCTTGATCGCCGAATCGCGGTACCCGAGCCCGAGATCCGCGGCCGACAGCCGCTGCACCTCTCCGCTCTCGCGGTCGAGGAACTCGATCGAGTGCAGCACCTCGGAGAGCTCCTGCCCATAGGCGCCGATGTTCTGCACGGGGGCCGCTCCGGCGAGCCCCGGGATGCCCGAGAGCGCCTCGATGCCCGCCCAGCCGCGATCGACGCAGGCGGCCACCAGCCGGTCCCAGTCGTGGCCCGCCTGCACGCGCAGGCGCACGGTGCCGCTCGGCGCGATCCCGCGCACTCCCGGCTCCGCACCCGCATCGGCGCCCGCGTCAGCACAGCCGATGCCGTCAGCGCCGCCGCCATCGCCGCCGTCGATCACCGCGATGCCGCTGCTGCGCACCAGGAGCACCGCGCCGGGGAAGCCCTCGTCGCAGACGACCGTGTTCGAGCCGCCGCCGAGCAGGAGCCACGGCTCGCCCTCGTCCCAGAGCTCGGTCGCGAACCGCACCAGGTCGTCGGAGCTGCGCGCCACCAGCACGCGCTCGGCCGGCCCGCCGACGCGCATCGTGGTCAGCCCGGAGAGCGGCGTTCCGTCGCCGATCGGCTCGGGAACGATGTCGGGGATGGTCACGCGAACGCCACCGCGAGCTGCGCCTTGCCCAGCACGGTCGCTCCGTCGAAGACGACCTTCAGATCGATGCGGGCGACGCGCGACGCCTCGTCGAGCGCCCCCACCGTCGCGGTGACCGTCACCGTCGCCCCCTCGGCCGCCTCGACCGGCACGGGGCGCGTGAAGCGCGACTGGTAGTCGACGACTCGGCCGGCTGCGCCGGCCCAGTCGGTGGCGACGGAGCCGGCGGCGCCCATCGTGAGCATGCCGTGGGCGAGCACGCCGGGCAGCCCGACCGAGGTCGCCACGTCGTCACGGTAGTGGATCGGATTGAAGTCGCCGGAGGCGCCCGCGTAGCGCACGAGGCGGTCGCGGGTGAACAGCAGCTCGCGCTCGGCGACCACGTCACCGACGGACAGGTTCTCGAAGACGGGATCGCTCATGGCCTATTCCTCACCTCGGACGACCAGCGTGGAGATCGCGGTGACCACGTGCTCGCCATCGGCGTCGACAACCTCGCTCGAGGCCGTGACCATCGAGTGCCCGCCGAGCCGCTTCACGGCCGCGACCGTGAGCGTGGCGGTGAGCTCGTCGCCGGCCACGATGGGGCGCGTGTAGGTGAAGCGCTGGTCGCCGTGCACCACGCGCGAGAAGTCGACGCCCGCTTCCTCGTCGGCGAGCAGCTGGGCCAGCGTGGCCTCCTGCACGACGACCGCGAAGGTGGGCGGCGCGACCACGTCGGCGTAGCCGGCCGCGCGGGCGGCCTCGGGGTCGAGGTGCAGCGGCGAGGAGCTGAGCACGGCGCGGGCGAACTCGCGCACCTTCTCGCGGCCGACGAGGTAGGGGGCCGTCGGCGGGTACACCCGCCCTTGGATCTCTGGATTCACCACGCGGTCAGTCTACCGCGGGCCTCCGACGGTCACCGCGCAGGCCTGTCGGCCGAGCGCAGTCCCTCCGCTGCTCGGGCACAGTCCCTCCGCTGCTCGAGCGGAGTCGAAATCAAGGGGTTCGGGATCCTGGCTTCGACTCCGCAAGCTCCGCTCACCCAGCGGAGGAGCCACCGCTCAACCGGCGGAGGCGCTACCGCTTGCCCCCGAGGAGGCCGCCCAGCAGATCGCCGAGCCCCCCGCCCGACGAGCCGGAGGACGCCGAACCGCCGCCCAGCAGGCCCCCGAGCAGGTCGCCCAGATCCCCGCCGCCGGAGCTCGCGCTCGCGGATCCCGATCCCGAGCCCCCGCCGAGCAGCCCGCCCAGCAGATCGCCCAGCACCCCGCCGAGGCCGCCCGCGCCGGAACCCGAGTTCGATGCGGTGCTCGCCGCCGAGCCGCCGCCGAGCCTGCCCGCCAGGAACTGCATCACGAGCGGCGCGAGCAGCGGCAGCAGCTGCGGGATCAGATCGGCGATGACCGAGCTGCCCGACTTCTCGCCGAGCGCCTTCGCCACGTCGCCCTGCTTGTCGCCGAGCACGTGCTTCACGATCTTCTCGCCGTCCTCGGCGTCGATGGCGTCGAGCGACAGCTTCTGGGACGGCGCGCTGTGCTGCTGCACCGCGCTCTCGAGTTTCGAGGCGCCCTCGGCCTCGCTCGCGTTCACGGCCATCCCGCCGATCAGCCCGGGCAGCGCCTGCCGCACCGCCGCTTCGACCATGTCCTCGTCGATCCCGAACTTCGCGGCCAGGTCGCCGATCGGCACCTGCTGCAACAGCGTTTCGACTTCCGACTTTCCTGCCATGGATCATGCTCCAATTCGTCACCGCCGTCCGATGCGGACGATGCGGATCGCTGTCGGGCGCGGAGCCCGGGCGCGCTGCGGTGCGCCGCCGCTCTCAGCGTACCCCCGCGGGGCGGGGCGCGTCAGCCGTTCGCGACCGGGATCTCGCTCAGAGTTCGATGGTCTCCCCGACCGCGGGGCGCAGGACCGAAGTCCCCTCGAGGGCGAACTTCTCCATCAGCGTCCGGTGCATCTCGCGGTGGGGCATCGCCAAGCCCCCGTCGTGCACGGGAACCGCGATCCTCGGGGCGACGGACCGCAGATAGTCGATGGTCTCGGAAAGCTTCATCCAGGGCGCACCGGTCGGGAGCAGCAGGATCTCGACCGGTTCCGACGGCCGGGCGAACGCGTCGCCGGGGGCGAAGACCCGCCCGGCGATCCGGAACACCAGGTTGCCGGGGACCGGCACGCCCGGATAGATCGTCTCGTGCTCTGCCGAGGCGACGACGACCTCCACCCCTGCGATGTCGTGCACGCCCTCCCCGATCTCCACGATCTCGCCGAGACCCGCCTCACCGATCACCGCGCCGACTCCCGCGTCGCCGTACACGGGCACGGCGCCGTCCGCGAACAGCCGGCGCAGCTGCTCGGCATCGACGTGATCGGGGTGCGCGTGGGTGATCAGCACCGCATGGAGCTCGGGGATGGGCTCGAGCGGCGGGGTGAGACTGCCCGGGTCGAGCAGGATGCGCGAGGTGTCTCCCGAGCGGTTCTGCGTCTCGATGAGAACGCAGGAGTGCCCGAGCGGCGTGAGACGGAGGGTGTGCGGCATGGTATTCAACTCTTTCATTCCTGGGTGTGTCCGGCAGTGATGTCACGCGTGCAGATAGAAGGTGCGCTGCTCCGTGTAGAAGCGCACCGATTCCAGGCCGCCGAGTCGGCCCATCCCCGAGGCTCCGAGGCCTCCGAAGGGAACGTGCGGTTCATCACCGACCGAGGGGCCGTTGACGTGCACGGCACCCGCTCGGATGCGCCGGGCCACGCGGTACGCGGCCGCCTCGTCCTCGGAGAGAACAGCGGCGATCAGGCCCAGGTCGCCCGCGTTCGCCTGTCGCACCGCGTCGTCATCGTCATCGAAGGGAGCGATCGAGAGGATCGGCGCGAAGCCCTCCTCCGCGGCGAAGCGGCAGCCCGCGCCGAGATCGGTGAGCACGGTGGGCCGGGCGTACCGGCCGTCGGCGGAACCCCCGGCCGCGATCCGCGCCCCGTTCTCACGCGCGTCGGCGACCAGGTCGGAGAAGTGCCGGGCCGCTGCATCGTTGATGAGCGGGCCGAGATCGACCGCCGGATCTCGCGGATCGCCTACGACCATCCCGTCGGCGATGCCCGAGAGGCGCTCGACCGCCTCCGCGTAGCGGTCCCGATGCACCAGCAGGCGATCGGTGCACATGCAGACCTGACCCGTGTTCGCGAACGCGGAGAAGGCGAGCGCCGGGGCCCATCGTTCGAGGTCGGCGTCCCGCCGCACGACGGTCGCGTTCTTGCCCCCCAGTTCCATGACCGCCGGCTTCAACGCCCTCCCGGCGTGCTCGGCGATGGATCTGCCCACCGGCGTCGAGCCGATGAAGGCGATGCGGCGCACCTCCGGCGCCTCGATCATCGCCTGGATGAGGTGCCGCCCCTCCCCTGCGGCGCTGGTGAGCACGGGGACCGCATCGGCGGGGACACCGGAGCGCACGAGCGCGTCGGCGAGCAGGTGCCCCGCCGAGATCGGAGCCTCCTCACTCGGGCGGATGAGCACGGCGTTGCCGAGCGCGAGCGAGATCGCGCTCGATCTCGCCGCGAGAATCACGGGGGCGTTCCAGGGAACGATGGAGAGACTCACGCCCGCGGGGGTGCGCAACGACTGGTTCAACCCGTTCGGTTCGGCCGACGGCAGCAGCTCGCCGAGTGGGGAGCTGGTCAGTCCCGCGGCCTCTCGCAGCGTCGCCGCCGATTCGCGGATGTTCATCTCCGCCCACGGACGGGTCGCCCCGACCTCCAGCGCCATGATGGCGACGTGATCCTCGATCTCCGCCTCCAGCAGATCCGCGGCGGAGAGGAGGATCCGCCGCCGCTCGCCGAACGGGCGCTCCGCCCACTCCGGCTGAGCCCGGGCAGCGGCGGCGGCGATATCGGAGACGTGCTCGGGCCGCAGGGCCGGGAACTCTGCGATGGGCTCCCCGGTCACCGGGGAGACGTCGGGGAACGCCGATGCCGTGGTTCCGCGGAATCGGTCGCTCGCGTATCTGCCGTTCATCGCTCCTCCGTCATGATCAGAACCGGTTTGATCGCCGCGCCCGAGGAGGCCTCTTCCGCGGCCCGAGCGATCTCGGCGAACGGGTACCGGCGCTGCAACCGCTCGATGGGGAAGCGCCCGGCGCGGTGCAGTGCGATCAGCTGGGGGATGAACCGCTCGGGCTCGCCGTCTCCGAGCGTCACTCCCACGATGCGGCGGCCAGGAAGATGCGCGTTGACGTCGAAACTCGCGCGGGACCCTGCTCGCGGTGCGCCGATGACCGCGCAGGTGCCGCCGACCGCGAGTGCGTCGATCATCGTCTCGAGGACCCCGACGTTGCCGGTGGTCTCGATCGCCGCGTCCACCCCGCGTCCATCGGTGAGCTCCGCGAGCTGCTCGGCCGCACTCTGCTCAGACGCGTCGACGACGTGGCTCGCCCCTACCTCGAGGGCGAGCTCGAGGCGGGAGCGCACACGATCGATGACGACGATGCGCTGCACCGAGAGCGCTGCGGCGGCCATCACCGCGGCCAGGCCGACCGCCCCCGCGCCGCTCACCGCGAGCACCGCATCGACATCGGGGCGCAGCACGTTGAGCACGGCGCCGGCACCGGTCTGCAGGCCGCAGCCGAGCGGCGCGTACAGCGCGAGATCCTCATCGCTCGCGGAGGGATCCAGCCGCACCAGGCTGCGCTCGTCGGCGATCGCGATCCGCGAGAATGACGACTGGCCGAAGAAGTGGGCGTGCAGAGGGCCGTCGCTCCACGAAACCGTGCTGCTCCCGTCAGCGCGAGCGCCCCCGAGGAGGTTCCACGGCAGGTGGTGCTCGCAGTAGGCGGGGTGGCCGCCGCGGCACCGGGCGCAGCGCCCGCAGGAGGTGAAACTCAGCAGAACGGGATCGCCCGGGCGCACGCGGGTGACCGCTGACCCGACGGCGCGGACC
>JASGDX010000261.1:0-3127 GCA_047606985.1 Leucobacter sp.
GCGAGCCCCAGCAGCAGCGCGACCGCCCCGTACCCCGCGCCGCAGGCGACGGCGCGGCCGAACCCGGGCCAGTCGCCCCCGAGCGCCGCGGATGCCAGCAGCAGCCCGGCGAATCCCGCACCGAAGCCGGCGAGCAGCCGGTTCGGCAGGCGGCGCACACGCAGGTCGACGGTCGAGAGCCGCACCGACGCGACCGCGAGCACGGCGTACGCCGCGACCGCGCAGATCACCGCAGGCATCGCACGCCCCGGCCTCGATCCCGATCCCGCCGCCAGATCCGCCAGGCACGGCTCAGGCCGTGACCTCCGTGCCGATCCCGCGCTCCGTGAAGATCTCGAGCAGCACCGAGTGCGGTTCGCGGCCGTCGATGATCGCGGCCTTCGGCACTCCAGCGCGCACGGCCTCGAGGCACGCGCGCATCTTCGGGATCATGCCGGACTCCAGGCTCGGCAGCAGCTCCTCGAGCTCGGCGGCGGTGATGGAGGACACGAGCGAGTTCCGATCCGGCCAGTTCGCGTAGAGGCCGGCGACGTCGGTCAGGATGACGAGCTTCTCGGCTCCCAGTGCGACGGCCAGGGCGGCGGCCGCTGCATCGGCGTTGACATTGAGCGAGTCGCCCGGCCGGTCGACATCTGGGGCGATCGATGAGACCACCGGGATCAGCCCCGCGTCGAGCAGCGCCAGCACGGGGCCGACGCGCACGTCGACCACGTCTCCCACGAGCCCGAGGTCGACCGTCTCGCCGTCGACCTCGATGGGCGGGCGGCGACGGCCGACGAAGAGCCCCGCGTCCTCCCCCGTCGTGCCCGCGGCGAGCGGGCCGTGCGCGTTGATCTCGTCGACCAGCTCGGGGTTGACCTTGCCCGTGAGCACCATGCGCACCACGTCCATGGTCTCGGGCGTGGTGACCCGGTACCCGCCCTTGAACTCGCTCTCGATGCCGAGGCGGGCGAGCATCGCGTTGATCTGCGGGCCGCCGCCGTGCACCACGACCGGGCGGATGCCGGTGTGGCGCAGGTAGACCACGTCCTCCGCGAATGCGGTGAGCAGCGCGTCGTCGACCATGGCGTTGCCGCCGAACTTGATCACCATGATCGCGTCGCGGAACTTCTTCAGCCACGGCAGCGAGTCGATGAGCACCTGCGCCATCCCGGCGGCCTGCTCATGATCGAGGGTTCTCGTGGTGGTGGTCATGGACGCCCCCTAGCTGGAGTAGGCCGAGTTCTCGTGCACGTAGTCGTGGGTGAGGTCGTTGGTGCGCACGGTCGCGGTGCGCTCGCCCGCGAACAGCTCGATCTCGACATGCGTGCGGCGCGGGGTGAGATCGCACTCCTCCACCGGACGGTCCGGGGCGCCCGCGTGGCACAGGCGCACGCCGTTGAAGCTGACGTCGACCGCGTAGGGGTCGAACTGCGCCCGCGTCGTGCCGATCGCGGCGAGCACGCGGCCCCAATTGGGATCGTTGCCGAAGATCGCGGCCTTGAAGAGGTTGTTGCGCGCCACCGAGCGGGCCACCTCGACGGCGTCGGCCTCGGTCTCGGCGCCGCGCACCTCGATGTCGATGTCGTGGCTCGAGCCCTCGGCGTCGGCCTGCAGCTGCGCCGCGAGCGAGTCGCAGACGGCGGCGAGCGCCGCCTCGAACTCCCCCGCGTCGGGCACGACCCCGCTCGCCCCGCTCGCGAGCAGGGTCACCTGGTCGTTGGTCGACATGCAGCCGTCGCTGTCGAGGCGGTCGAAGCTGGTCGTGGTGGCGCGCCTCAGCGCGAGATCGGAGGCGTCCCCGTCGATCCTCGCGTCGGTCGTGATGACGACGAGCATGGTGGCGAGCCCCGGGGCGAGCATGCCGGCGCCCTTCGCCATGGCGCCGATGCGCCATCCGGCCGGCGACTCGTGGGTGGCGGTCTTCTCGACTGAGTCGGTGGTGAGGATCGCGGCGGGAGCCGTGGTGTCATCTGCGGCGAGCGCTGCGGTGAGCGCGGGGACGTTGTTCACGATCTTGTCGCGGAAGGCCTGGTCCCCCGTGCCGATGAGCCCGGTGGAGCAGACGAAGACCTGCTCGGCGTCGACGGGCTCCGCGCCCACCTCTCCGCTCAGCGCCGCGGCGACGGCCTCCGCCGTGAGCCGAGTGGTCTCGTAGCCGAAGTCGCCGGTGAAGCAGTTGGCGCCGCCCGAGTTGAGCACGATCGCGCGCGCGGCGAGGCCGGTCGCGGCCACGTTGCGACTCCAGATGATCGGGTTCGCCTGCGAGCGATTGCTCGTGAACACGGCCGCGCTCGCGCGCTCGGGGCCGTCGTTGACGACGAGCGCGAGGTCGGGCTTGCCCGTGCTCTTCAGCCCGACGGCGAGCCCTGCGGAGCGGAACCCCCGGGGGGTGGTGACGGTCATGACTGCTCCTTCTGCGTTGCCGTGCCGATGCCGGCGCTCATCTCGCCGAAAGGGGAAAAATCCGGCCGCGCTGCGATATTGTGCCGGAGAATTCCCCTCTCGGCGGGGGTCCGGGTCACGGGGCGACCCCGTTCAGGCTGAGGCCGGTGGTCTCGGGGAGGCCGAGGGCGATGTTGGCCGACTGGATCGCTGCGCCCGCGGTGCCCTTGGCGAGGTTGTCGAGGGCGGCCACCACCACCACGCGGCCCGCCGCCTCGTCGACGGCGACGCCCATGAGGCAGGTGTTGGCGCCGAGCGTATCGGCCGTGCGCGGGAAGCGCCCCTCCGGCAGCAGCTGCACGAACGGCTCGTCGGCGTAGGCGCGCTCCCAGGCGGCCCGCACCTCGGCGGCGGTGGCGCCGGGGGCCAGGCGGGCGGTCGAGGTGGCGAGGATCCCGCGGCTCATCGGCACGAGCACGGGGGTGAAGCTGATCGTCGGCTCCTCGGTCGCGCCCGCGCCGCGCAGCGCCTGGCGGATCTCGGGGATGTGCCGGTGAGCGCCGCCCACGGCGTACGGATTGGCGGTGCCCATGAGCTCGGCGCCGAGCAGATGAGTCTTCGCCGCCTTGCCCGCGCCGCTCGGGCCGACCGCGAGCACGCTCACCAGATCGCGCGCCTCGATCACGCCGGCCGCGATGCCCGGCGCGAGCGACAGCGCGACGGTCGACGCGTTGCAGCCCGGGGCGGCGATGCGGGTCGCGCC
>JASGDX010000262.1:0-5127 GCA_047606985.1 Leucobacter sp.
GGCCGTCGAAAGGTTGATGTTCCATCCGCGGTCAACCTTGAATAGGTTGTCCTTCAGGATGTTCGTTCCGCCGATCAACTTCAGGTCGGCGTTCTTGCAATTCCGGGAGACGCGGTTGCCCCTCAGCTGCTGCAAGTGGCCGATCAGCGGGTTGTGGGTCGAGTAACGAATCAAAAGGCTGTCTTCCAAGACGTAGGCCATCTCTCTCATGATGGCTTCATTGATAATGAAGTCACCCATATTTGAAGTGCCATAGGAAGGGTCGAACAGTACGATTCGTTTCATTCTTCTCCTAGGCTGGCGCACGAATACGTGATCCCCCCTGTCGGCGGCTGTTCTCCTGAACTCCACGCAGACTGGTGACGCGACACAGTATCTGCGATACTACCGCAAGCGCCTTTCGCTGCTCGTGCGAGTTCGAAGCAGACGAGTTGCCTTGTCGGCGTGCTTTGCCCTCGCATTCAGCGTCGGGCTAGGATTTCGCGACGTTTGCGATGAGTTCTGCCCACTGTTCGTAGATGCGATCGCCACTCAGGTCATGCCCCACAGCCGCTCCGGCAGCAATGAATTCGTCAGCCAGTGCCGGATTGCTTACGACCTTGTCCATCGCCGCCGCAAGCGCCTTCGGGTCACCCGCCGACGTAAGCTCACCGCATTTGTAGCGTTCGATCATCTCACGTGCGCCTCCAGGCGCGCAGTCGGTGCAGACGCTCGGAATGCCCATCGCCATGGCCTCAAGCATTGCGTTGGGCAGCCCCTCTACATCCGACGACAAGACGTACATGCCGGCGTTGCGGATACGGTCGTGGATGTCAGCGCGGAATCCCGACAACGTGACCACGTCGTTGAGACCGAGCCCCTGGATCTGGCTGCGCACCTTCTGCTCCAGCTCGCCGTCGCCGAACATCGAAAGATGGTAATCCGGATACTTCTTGTGGAACTCTGCGAACGCGGCAACGAGCACATCGGGCCTCTTCTGCGGAATCAGCCGGCCAAAGCTCACGATTTCCTTGTCGCGATCCTCGAACGGAGAGGGGTTATGCACGAGGTCATGACGCAGGGGGTTGCTGAGTATCACGCCCTTGCGCCGAACCCCTTCCCGAAAGAAGTCTCGTGCTCCCTCGGTTTGGAATACGATCCGATCCGAGTTGGCGAACACGCGATTGTACATCAGATGGAAGGATCGCCCGCGCGCCATTTGATACGTTGGATCGGTGGCGAGCTGGGTGACGAGTTTAAATGGTGTTCCGAGCGTCGGCAATGCGAGATAGGGAAAACCGGCGTCGAGCGATACGACGACATCGGGCTTGAATACGCGTAGCGCCCTCACGATGTAGCTGAGCTTGCGCAGACCGCGTGCATAGCGACTGCCACCCTGAGGGATACCAGTATCGACGTTGACACGTGAGTCGATCGGATATGGGGGTAGTCCGACTTGCAACGGCAGCAGGTAGACCGGCCATTCCTTTTCGACCAGGTAGTTGGCGAGGTTCACGGTGACTCTCTCTGCGCCGCCACCGCCGAGTTCATGGCTCAGGAACAACACTCGCGGATGCGCTCCAGAACGTTCGGTTAACATCGTCTCCTTCTCAGAGTGGCCCACGCTCCGACGGGCCCCAAGGCACGCGATGAAGCTGAGGTTTCCTGTCGACAACGTGCGTGAGTAGCCGTGCCGAACAACGCTATCACGTGGCCTCGGCACCAGGGGAACGGGGCGAAGGCGGTCATCGCCCGCAGCCCCAGCTCGCAAAGGCCTGGATGCTAGGCTGATGGGGGTCAAAAAGGAGCCTTCGAGAGGACACAATGCTTCATTTTATGTACGCGAGCGATGATGGTTTCGTTCCCGTCTTAAGAGCATCATTGCACTCACTTTTGCAGGCGCACGAGGGTACCGCGATCACAATCCACATTGCTGCCCATGAATACTCAGCCGAGTCCATCGAATCGGTGACCGATCTTGTCGAGCAGTTCGGGCAAACGGTCAACATCAATCCGACCGATAACATGCTTGCGGATTTCGATGATGTACAGGCCGGACGATTCAGCCTCAGCACGTTTTCTCGCCTGCTGATCGACTCAACCTTGCCGGTAGAGGTCTCGCGAGTCATCTATCTCGACTGCGACACCCTGATTCTGCGCAACCTTGCACCTCTGTGGAACATTGATCTTGAGGGCAACGTCGTAGGCGCGGTCAACGACTGCCGCAATTGGCGTTATCTTGTTCACCTTGGCCTGCCGAAAGACGCCGCCTATTACAATGCCGGCGTTCTGCTCGTTGACGTTGACGCCTATCGAAAGCAGGGCTGGCAAGCGAAGTTCCGTAAAGCAATCATCGCTTATGACGGTCTTTTGGAATTTCCGGACAATGATCTGATCTGCATGCTCATGCAAAATACGATCAAGCCGCTTCCTCCCGAGTACAACATGATAGGGCCAGTTCGGAGCCACAACTATGACGAACTGATCAGGCTTCGCCGACCGAGTGGGTGGTACTCGCGCGATGAGATTGAGAACGCGCAGCAGAACCCTGCAATTCTGCACTACACAACCTTCTTTGCGATTCCGGGTCGACCGTGGAAGCAGGGATACGACGAGCAGGATGGAAGGCTGTTCCGCGAACACATCGCGGCCACAGGGGGCGTGCTGGGCAACGCAGAGGATGCAGGCCTGCTGAAGAAGGCTGCAGTCGCGATGCTCAGTTCGCCGCTGCGTCCTCTAGCGCTCAGTTCGATCGGGTTGGTACACGGGTTCGCGAAGCCTTTGTCCGGGCGCAAAGCGCGCATGAAGATTGCGCGCCTCAAGCAGCAAGTATGAGTAAGCAGATCGCTTTTGTCATCCATCAGCTCGGTGGAATCGGGGCAGGTGGTGTTGACCGCGTCGCCAGCCTACTGGCCAATGAGTTCGCGGAACGAGGTTGGCAAGTCGACATCTTGGTGATGTCCTCCAACACCTTGATCGAACGCGATCTCTCCAAAGAGATTACGGTGCGGTTCGAGGCTCCATCACGATCAAACGCTGGCTTCATACAGAACGTGCAACGCATTTTGCGCGGCGTGGGTCTGGTTCGGAACTACGCAAAAGAACATCCCGATGCGGTGATCGTGTCGTTCATCCACTGGATTAATGTTTGCACCGTGCTAGGCGTAACCGGAATCAAGCACGGGCCGGTGATTCTCTCAGAACGCACCGACCCAGCGTCCGACCCCGCGCACCGGATCGCTCGCAGGATCCGCGATGTTGGGTACGGTCGTGCAGATGCACTTGTCTTTCAGACGCTGGATGCACAAAAGTACTTCTCGAGGATCCGCGACGTCGAATGCGCGGTGATCGCAAATCCCGTAAGTCCTGGCCTGCCGGCATGGAAGCAACCGCCGCCCGGTCATGTCGAGATTGTTACCGCCGCCCGTCTCGAAGAGGAAAAGAACCTCCCCATGCTGATCGATGCCTTCCGCCCGATCGCAATAGAACGGCCGGATGCACGCCTTCGGATCTATGGCAAGGGACGCGTTCACGACAGCTTGCAGCGGCAGATCGATGAAGCGGGACTCGCTGACTCGGTGAA
Source organism: Leucobacter sp. (assembly GCA_047606985.1). Taxonomy (GTDB): domain Bacteria; phylum Actinomycetota; class Actinomycetes; order Actinomycetales; family Microbacteriaceae; genus Leucobacter. The sequence continues at coordinate 3,563 of JASGDX010000262.1, forward strand.
ACTCGAGGGATTCGCCCGCGACGTGCACGAGCGAATGTCGACAGCATCGATGTTCGTGCTTTCGTCGAACTTCGAGGGACTCCCGAATGCGCTCCTGGAAGCGATGAGCATGGGGATGCCAGTGATCTCAACCGATTGCCCCATCGGTGGGCCGCGTATGCTCATCGACGATGGTGTGAACGGGCTTCTCGTGCCAGTTGATGACGCTGAGGCCATGAGTGCGCAGATGCAGAAGCTGGTGCACGACGAGGAGGAGGCAAGACGGCTCGGCGCAGCAGCGGCGCAAAGCCGCGAACGCTACTCGAGCGCAAGAATCGCCGACTCCTGGGAGAGCTTTATTCGTGCGCTTCAGGGTTCAGCCGCTAAGGCTGCACGATGATCCTCACTTTCAGTGACCTGGCCGCCAAGGGGCTGCTGCCGCTCTTCTTGCTGTTCATACTTGTTCTGCTCTTCCTGCGCCTAGGCACAAAGGCAACAACGCGAATGGAACGGTTGATCACGTTCCCATTGGCGTGGTTGATTCTCACTGTTGCACCCACATTTCGCGTCATCGACGGTACGCTCAGCAATGTTGGTCGGCCCGGTGACGCAGACAAGTACAGGGAGCAATTCCTGTCTAGTGCCGGCGCCGAGGGAATCCCTCTTGGAAGCAGTGGAACCACCGGTGCCACCGAGCCGCTCTACCTGCTTCTCATCCGGCTGTTACGCCAAGTCACCGATAACCCGCACGTCTTCTTCTTCATTATGTACGGGCTCATCGCATTCGGATTCGTCTACTTTGCCGCGAAAACGCTACGAGCCGATACCCCTATTCTCCCACTCATCATCATGTTCCCCGCATGGCTCCACTCTTTCAGCGGCATCCGGAATTGGGTAGGCATCGCCCTTGTCCTCGTGGGATTTGTCTGGTACATGCGGGGAAAAACGCTTACGTACTATCTGTTCGTTGCTCTAGCTACTGGATTCCATTTTTCAGCGGCATTGCTCTTCCTGCTACCGACTGTCATTTGGCTGCTCTTCCGACGCAAGGGCGTCATGTGGGCGGTGTCGGTTCTGGTCATTATCAATATCCTGAGCGTGAGTCTTTCCGGTGTGCTCTCCAGCCTGCTTCGCGGGACACGCTACGAGGCGTACCTTGTCCTGGAAAGTTCGGACTTCACGCTGGTGCTACCGATGGCCATCCTTACATTCGTTGGCATCCTCTTCGTGCAGCCGTCCGATAGCTTTTCCATGCGCGAGAAGCGGCTCGTCAACATGCCGATCTTCATGGCCGGCGTGATTACGATGATTTTGAACTATGGTGGCTACCGGTATGTCCTGTACCCTGTGCTTCCGCTTGCGGTAGTCTCCGCCTGGGCACTCATGACGCTCCCAGCACGATTCCCCAACAGTCACCCGACACAGCTGGCCTGGAAATTCGGCATCTACGGCACCGTTTTTATCTGGACTGCGATAAACCTCAGTTCGGTACTCAGATTCACGACCGTGTTCCCCGTGATATGGGGCCCTTAGCGTGCGAGTTTCAGAACCAACTCGTCCCAGCGCCGCATAGCAGCTATTCCGAC
>JASGDX010000263.1:0-5755 GCA_047606985.1 Leucobacter sp.
GATGGTCGTGCCGCCCACCGCGCCGTCGCTCGGAATGATGACGTCGATCGGGAACACGGACTGGGTGTGCGTCATCCGCGCGTTCCTAGCTCGTCGCCCGGGGCAGGTGGTCGCGGCAGACGGCGATGATGGCGCGGCAGGCGGCGCTCACCTCGGCCTCGGTGATGATGAGCGGGGGCGTCAGCAGGATGTGCTGCGCGCTCGACGTGCCGTCCACGAGCACGCCGTGCTCCTCGCGGATGATCTGATCGAGCGGCTTCGCTCCCTGCCAGGGGTGCTCGAGGCGCAGCCCGATCATCAGGCCGAGGCCGTGCACCGAATGCACTCCGGGCAGCTCGGTCGCCGGAGCGAGCTCGCCGAGGAACTGCCGTCCGCGGGCCTCGGCGTTCGCGACCAGATCCCGCTGCTCGACGATGTCCAGGTTCTTCATGGCGAGGGCGCAGCCGAGCGCCTGGCCGGCGAAGGATCCGCCGCTCGGGAAGCCCCGGGTCGAGGCGGCGATCTCCGGCGAGATGACGATGGCGGCGACCGCCGCGTAGCCGCTCGTGATGCCCTTGGCGAGGATCATCACGTCGGGCGTGATCCCGTCATGTTCGCAGCCGAACATCCTGCCCGTGCGCCCGAACCCGGTCGCGACCTCGTCGGCGACGAAGAGGATGTCGTGCTCGCGGAGCAGATCGACCGCGCGCCGCCAGTAGCCCGCTGGCGCCGGCACCATGCCGTCGCCGAACACCGGCTCGCCGAACATCGCCGCGATGTGCTGCGCGCCCTCGCGCTCGATCGTCTCGCGCAGCTCGCGCAGACAGGCGTCGACGAGATCGCTCGCATCCCCGTCGAAGCAGCTCGGATCGGGCATGGCGACCTGCACGACGTCTTCGTGCGCCGTCGTGCCGTTGAGCAGCCTGCCCGAGAGGCAGTGCCCGTGGAAGGCGCGGCTCAGCGTGATGAGCTTGCGCTTCTCGGGTTTGCCCAGACGCCTGAAGTGCTCTTGGACGATCTGGAAGGCGTCGTCGTCGGCCTCCGAGCCGGAGCAGGTGAAGCGGACCTTGCCCCCCTCGATGCCGGACATGCGGACGATGCGCGCGGCGAGCGCGTTCGCCGGCGGCGTCGTGAACTCGCGGCGCACGGTGTAGTGCTCGATCTCGAGGATCTGCTTGCGCGCGGCCTCGGCCATCTCCGGTTCGGCGTGACCGATGCTGCACAGCCAGGCTCCGGCGTTCGCGTCGAGGTAGGATCGACCCTGCTCATCCCAGACGGTCGATCCGCTTCCCTTCACGATCGTGACGGGCTGCTGCGCACCGCCCCATTCGGTGCCGTGCTGCAGGCTGGCGTCGTCCTGAGTCCATCGATCGGTCATGTTCCTGAATCTCTCCACTGCTCGTTGTCTGGAGCGTGCGGGGTGAGACGGGCGGAGACCCGTCTCACCCTGCACGCGTGTTCACTGCCTGCGGCGCGGGCCCCGGTCACTTCTCCAGGGTGACGCCCGCGTAGTTGATCGAGGTGCGGCCGAAGAGATCGGGCTGCAGTCCCTTCACGGTGTCGCGGTAGGCCGTGATCGTCTGCGGGTAGGTCGGCACGATGTTGCCGCTGCCCTCGCGCCATTCGATCTCGCGCATCTGGGTGATGAGCTCGCACTGGCGATCCGTGTCCGCGGTCGCCTGCATCTGCTCGAACAGCGCGGTGAACTCCGGGTTGTCGAAGTGCGACGCGTTCTCGTCGCCGCCCGGCATGAAGTGGGTGCGGGCCGAGATCTCGTAGGGGCTGCTGCTGCGGCTGATGAGGAACGGCCACTCGAGCCACTGGTTGAGGAACGAGGCGACGTCGAGCTTGCGCACGGTGATGGTGACACCGGCCTCGGCCGCCTGCTGCGAGTACAGCTGGGCCATCTCCATCATGCCCGGGAACGCGGCATCGGTGACCAGCTCGAACTCGAGGTTCTCCTGTCCCGCCTCCTGCAGCAGTTCCTTGGCGCGATCGATGTCCTGCTCGCGCTGCGGCACATCGGGATCCCCGCAGGCCGAGTTGTTGCCGAGGTAGTCGTTCGCGATGGTCGCGAAACCGCCGTAGGCGTTCTCCGCGATCTCCTCCCGGTCGACCACCAGGCGGAGCGCCTCCTGCACGCGCGGGTCGTTGAACGGCTCGATGTCGACGCGCATGGTCATGATCGGGTAGGCGGCCGACTCGCTCGTCAGGATCTCGATGCCGTCGGCGCTGGAGAGGGACTCGACATCGGTGAAGGGCACCGAGTACGAGACGTCGATCTGGCCGGCGCGGAGAGCGTTGGTGATGGCATCCTGATCGGTCATGAACGCCATCGTGAGGTTCGTGAAGCCGGGCTTCTCGCCCCAGTAGTCGTCGAAGCGCACCAGCCTGGCCTCCTGGCCGGCGGTGAAGCTCTCGATCTTGAAGGGGCCGGTGCCCACCGAGTTGCCCTCGTCGTCGAGGCCCCGCAGCACGAGGTAGGGGTTCGCCCAGGCCTCGGCGAAGGTGCCCACGGGCCTGGTCAGGTGGAACTCGACGGTGAGGTCGTCGATCTTCTCGATCCCGTCCTCGGTGATGTAGTCGATCTGCGTGGCCGCCGGGTACTGGTTCTCGGGATCGACGATGTAGCTGACGCTCTCGACGAGATCGTCGGCGTTGAAGTCGCCGCCGTCGTGGGTCTTCAGATCGGGGCGCAGCTTGACCGTCCACACGTCGAGGGTCTCGTTCGGCGTGAGCGACTCCGCGAGCGCCAGCTGCACGGTGCCGTCCGTGTCGTAGCGGGTCAGGCTGTCGTACACGTTGAAGCGGATCGCCGCGCCCGACGAGGAGTAGTTGGTGGTGTAGGGCTGCACCTCGTCCTTGGAGTTGCCGACGACGCCGAGCACCAGCGTGTCCGATTCTCCTCCGGATGCCTGCTGATCCGGCGCGCAGGAGGTGAAGCTCAACGCCAAGGCGAGGGCAGCGGCTGCCGCGACCCCGAGTCTTGCAGCTGCGTGGTGACGCATAGTGGATTCTCCTTCGAACTCGTTCGGCCGGCGAAAGACCACCGGACTCTCAAAGGGTAGGAACGGTTGAAACGGTCAGGCCAGGCCTCGTCGCGGGGTGTGCTGGTGTTTTCTCGGGGTGACCGCCGTGTCCGTTACGTATTCGTAATGATTCGGAGACGGGGGATGGGCAAAGTTCCGGCCGCGGCGGTTCGCCGTCCGGCCCGAGCGCGGGCGAGGAGGGCGTCCCCGCCGCAGGGCAGCCGGCCGCGCACGGCTCCGTGCGGGTCGCCGGGGGAGTAGAATCGTATGATGCAGACTTCAGATGCCGCAGCAGGCGACGACCTCACGGCGGACACCGTTCACACCGAGAGCGGAGAGACGGCTCCCCTCTCGCCCGACGAGCTCGACCTCTCCGGCGGAGGCTCCGAACCGGCGGAGGCGCCGCGCACCACCTTCGCCGACCTCGGCCTCGCGCCTGCCGTGCTGCGCGCCGTCTCGGCCGTCGGCTACGAGACCCCCTCCGCCATCCAGGAGGCCACCATCCCGGTGCTGCTCGAGGGCCGCGACGTGGTCGGCCTCGCCCAGACCGGCACCGGCAAGACCGCCGCCTTCGCGCTGCCGATCCTCAGCCGCATCGTGCCGGGCGCAGGCGTGCCGCAGGCGCTCGTGCTCGCCCCCACCCGCGAACTGGCGCTGCAGGTCTGCGAGGCCTTCGAGAGCTACGCCTCGCAGCTGCCCGAGGTGCACCTGCTGCCCGTCTACGGCGGTCAGGCCTACGGCCAGCAGCTGTCGGCCCTGCGCCGCGGCGTCGACATCGTCGTGGGCACGCCCGGTCGCATCATGGACCACCTGAACCGCGGCTCGCTCGACCTCTCGCAGATCAAGTACCTGGTGCTCGACGAGGCCGACGAGATGCTCAAGATGGGCTTCGCGGAGGACGTGGAGACGATCCTCGCCGACACACCAGAGGAGAAGCAGGTCGCCCTGTTCTCGGCCACCATGCCCGCGCAGATCCGACGCATCTCGCAGCAGCACCTGCGCGACCCGCGCGAGATCAAGATCGCGGGCAAGACCCAGACCAGCGCCAGCATCACCCAGCGCTACACCGTGGTCTCGTACACGCAGAAGCTCGATGCGCTCACCCGCATTCTCGAGGTCGAGGAGTTCGACGGACTCATCGTCTTCACCCGCACCCGCGGCGATTCCGAGCAGGTCGCCGAGAAGCTGCGCGCCCGCGGCTACTCGGCCGCAGCCATCAACGGCGACATCCAGCAGGCGCAGCGCGAGCGCACCGTGCAGGCCCTCAAGGACGGCAAGCTCGACATCCTCGTCGCCACCGACGTCGCGGCCCGCGGCCTCGACGTCGAGCGCATCAGCCACGTCATCAACTACGACCTGCCGATCGACACCGAGTCGTACGTGCACCGCATCGGCCGCACCGGCCGCGCCGGCCGCACCGGCGACGCGATCAGCTTCGTCACGCCGCGCGAGCAGCGCCTGCTCAAGGCCATCGAGAAAGCCACGAAGCAGCCGCTCACGCAGATGCCGCTGCCGCGCGTCGACGAGGTCAACGCGACCCGGCTGTCGCGCTTCGACGACGCCATCACCGCCGCGCTCGACGAGAAGCCGCGCATCGAGGCGTTCCGCGACATCATCGACCACTACGTGCGGCACCACGACGTGCCCGAGGCCGACGTGGCCGCCGCGCTCGCCGTCGTGTCCCAGGGCGACACGCCGCTGCTGCTCTCCGAGGACGACGATCGCAAGTTCGAGCGCGACCGCAAGCAGGCGGCCCGCTTCCTCGAGGACGGCGCGCGGGATCGCGCCCGCGGCGATCGTTCCGATCGGGGCGGCCGGGACGGGGATCGCGGCCGGGACGGGGATCGCGACCGGGATCGCGGCGAGCGGGGCCCGAAGCGCGACGACCTCAAGGCCTACCGCATCGAGGTCGGCCACCGGCAGCGCGTGAAGCCCGGGCAGATCGTGGGCGCCATCGCCAACGAGGGCGGACTCGGCCGCGACGACTTCGGCCGCATCACGATGCGCGACGACTTCTCCATCGTGGAACTGCCCGCGAACCTCTCGCGCGAGACGCTCGACGCGCTCTCCCAGACCCGCATCAGCGGCAAGCTCATCGAGCTGCGGCCCGACAGCGGGCCCGTGCGCGACGGCAAGCGCGGCGGATACGGCCGCGACGACCGCGGCACTGGCGGGGATCGGGATCGCGGCGGCCGGGGCTATGATCGGGGCGACCGCGAGTACGGCCGGAGAGACCGGGAGGACCGAGGCGGATACGACCGCGGGAACCGCGGTCACGGTCGCGACGATCGCGGATCTCGCGGCGGCTACGCCCGGGACGACCGCGGCGGGCGCGGCTACGACCGCGACGACCGCAAGCCCCGCTGGGAGAGCGGCGGCGGCGAGCGGGGCGGCTACGATCGCGGGAACCGTGGAGATCGCGGGGATCGCGGCGGCTGGCAGGAGCGCGGCCGCGACGACCGGGGTCGCGATGCGGGCCCGAACCGCGCCGACGGCAGGCGCAAGCCCCGCTGGTAGCGGATGAACCGAAGGGCTCCGCCTCGTGAGAGAGGCGGAGCCCTTCGGTTCGCGCGCGGCGGAACCCCGCGTCAGACGGTGGTGAACACCTTGCTGGTGATGCGCCACGCGCCGTCGCGCTTGATGAGCCCGAAGTGGTTGCGGAAGTCGGCGCCGAGGAAGCCGCGCTCGTCGAGCACCGCGTGGGCGATGTCGCCCGTGACGGTGATGCTGTGGATCTCGGAGCTGTA
>JASGDX010000264.1:0-5855 GCA_047606985.1 Leucobacter sp.
TCGGGAACCTGGATCCCGAGCCCCTCTCGCCGTCGCATCCGGCTCACGCGCGCAACGCGTCGCCGCACTGGATCATCGGCGGCACAGATAGGCGTACCCCGCCTCGATCTGGCTGTCCGGCCAGACGTGAGCGCGCTTCTGAGCGATCTCCTCCGCATCCGAGTACGATCGGATCTCCCCGCACGCGCGGGCGTCCAGATACTCCCGGCACGCCGCTTCCAACAGCACGGAGGCCATCACGGCTTCGGCGTCGCTCCGACCCGCCGCGACGAAGCCGTGCCGAGGCAGGAGGCACGCCAGGTGCGGTCCGAGCTCCACGGCGAGATCGCGCGCGCGCTCGGCGTCCGCGATGAGATCCCCGGACAGCCGGCTTCTGGGGATCTGAGGATCGGCGAAGAGCACTCCGGCGTGGGAGATCGCGCGCAGCGGCTCGTCCAGCGCCGAGAACGCGTTCACCGCGGGCGCGTGGGAGTGCACGGTAGCAACCGCATCCGGGCGCGCACGCATGATCTCGAGGTGCATGAACACCTCGATGTGCGGTCGCCCCGTCCCCTCGATCAGGTCCCCCCGCCAATCGACGAGGTGGACGTCGTCGGGCGTCAGCTCGTCGTACCCGACCCCCGATCGCTTGATCCAGACTCCTCGACCGGCCTCGTCGCGCACGGCGACATGACCCCAGACCATGTCCTGCTGCCCGGCCGCGGCGAGCGCTCCGCAGGCGCTGAGCACCCGATCCCTCGCATGCATCCCGGCCGCCTAGGAGAAGAGGCCGTCGCGGTACGCCTCGATCTGCTCGAGGCTCCACTTCTCGCTCGCCGTCGCGCCTTCGTAGACGCAGTCGAGCTTGTACCGGCTGATGGTGCTGACGTGGGTGCTGTCGCCCGAGACGATGCTGGCGCAGGCCACTCCGACCGGGAGGTGCACGAAGGTGCCCGGCCGCATCTCGACGACGCCGTTCGCGCTCACCAGCAGACGGGTTCCCGAGACCTGGTACTGCACCTCGTCCGCGTTGCGGTGACGGGTGTACACCCTGCCGTCGCTGTCGGTCAGCCTGGCCAGACCGATCCAGTGATCCTCGCCCTTCCACACCCAGTCGGTCTGGCCTGGCGCCGGGTTCGGATGCATGACGCCCAGTCGCTCGGTCTCGGAGTGCACCTGCTCGAGCAGCAGGGTCTCGTCGGACAGCTGCACCGCGGTATCGCAGTGCCGTCCGCCGAGGCAGTCGGTGTGCACCTCGTTGACCGTCTCCGGCTGCCACCCGGGGAAAGGCGGGATGCGCGCATCGCTGCGGCTCGTCACCGGCGCGACGTCGGCGATCGGCGCCGGGAAGTACCACAGGATGTGGCTCTCGCGTCGCCCGTAGTTGTCGTGCGCGACGCCGACCGGAATTCTCACGAAGTCGCCCGCTTCGAGTTCGACCGTTCCAAGCTCGGTCATGAGCGTGCGAGGGCCCGCGATCTGGAAGGCGAGCTCGTCGACGTCGAGGTTGCGATGGTACATCGGCTGGCGAAAGTTCATCTGCTGCCACTCGATGCGGCCGGAGTCGCCCTCCCACAGGATCCGCGGCGGTGCGAAGACCTTGTCCTGGAACTCCTGATCGAAGTACGCGACCTCGAGCGGCGGGATCGGGTCCCACTCGATCCCCGGCGCCGACGGAATCGCAGGGGAGAGCAGCTTCAGCTCGTCGCGCTTGAACTCGCGATGCGGGTTGGCGTCGAAGGGGAATACGTCGAATCGTTCCGTGATCTGGCTCATCGTCTCTCGTCTCTCCTGGTTTCAGCTGCCGGGGTGGATGACGGCCAGCCAGACCGGCTCCGACCGCGACTCGAAGATCCTGCGGGCGGCGCCCACCTCGCTCAGCGGGAAGCGGTGGGTGATCAGGCGCTCGAACCGCTCGGGCTCGGCTTCGACGATGCGCATGACCTGCTGCACGTCCGCCCGCGTGCAGCTGCGGGTGCCCACGAAGCTGATGCAGTTGACGGCCATCGCGATCTGGGGGATCAGGAGGGGTTCCTTGCTCATGCCCATGTGCACGATCCGGCCGCCCGCCCTGATGCTCCCGAACAGCTTCGCCAGCCCGGGTCCGCCGGGGAGGAAGTCGATGACGGCGTGCACACCGTCCGGCGCGATGGCGCGGACGCTTCCGACGACCGCCTCGGGCGCGTCGTCGTCGCCGAGCACGACGGTGCGCACGCGATCCGGATCCAGTTGCCGCACCTCTTCGAGCCGCTCGGCGGTGCGCCCGACCGCGATGATGCGCGAGACGCCGAAGCAGGGGGCGAGCGCGATGACGGAGGTGCCCATCGCGCCGGTCGCGGCCGTGACCACGATCGTGCTGCCGGGAACCAGCTCGGCCTTCGTGAGGGCGCGATAGGCGTTCGCGATGTCGTGGATCTTCGCGGCGACGTCGAAACCGATGCGGTCGGGCAGCACGTCGATGTTGCCTCGGGGCACGAGGACCTTCTCGGCGAGGCCGCCATTGTGATACCGGCGGTAGTGCTTGAGCGCATCCGGCCCGAACACGGCGTGCCCCATCATCGAGTGCTCCCTGCACAGCATCTCGTCGTCGGCGGCGCAGTACTCGCAGGAGCCGCAGCCGAGCAGCGGGTGCACGCGCACGCGCTTGCCGAGCAGACCCGGGTCGACCGCCGACCCCACCTCCACGACCTCGCCCGCGATCTCGTGGCCCAGGATCGTCGGGAAGAGCGGGAAGGCCGGCGTCTTCAGCAGGAGGAAGGTGCCCGCCGCGACGGCCGCGGAGACGACCTGGACCACCACGTCATCCGGGCCGGGTTCGGGATCTGGAACCTCCTCCAGCACCAGCTGGTCGAGGTCTTCCGGTTTGACTTGTGCGGCGATCATCCTCGATCTCCTGTCTCTCGATGGTCGGTGGCGATGTTCTCCATCGCGGCCGCGTAGACCGCGGCAGCGGCGGGATGAAGCGGAATGGGAGTCCGTGACGCTTGCTGGAAGTCAATGGGATAGCGCAACGGCGAGTAGTCGAGCGGAAGGTGGCGGTACCCCCGCGCGAGGTACTCCCCGTCCTCCACGAAGGCTCGCGCGAGCAGCGCCGCCGTCTCGTCCTCCAGGGTGTCGGCGGCGACGCAGATCCAGTCCGAGTAGTTCAAGGCGGTCACGGGGTAGTCGGCCCCGGGGAAGTAGTTCGCCGGGATCTCGATCGTGCCGAGGCCCCAGCGCTCCTGCAGGGCCAGTGCCTCAGCTGGTGCGAGGCCGAGGAATCGAACCTCCTGCTCACGCGCGAGCGCCTGCCAGTCAGGCGTCATGATCGCCTCGGAGACCATCAGGTCGGCGCGGCCCTCGCGCAGGTCGGCGACGGCGTCGAAGGGCTGCTCGTGACGCGCCACGGCTCCCCCGCGGCGCACGATCGCCTCGAGATCCACGCCGGCGGCCTCGAGCACCATGTCGGCCGCGGCCCCCATGAAGCCATCTGGGTCGTTCACTCCGAGCGAGACGCGCAACGGGCTCTCGGAAGCGGCGATCTCGGCGAGGCTCGTGATGCCGAGCTCCGCACGCACCACCGGAATCATCGCATCGCGGTGGGATAGCACGGCGATGGCGCGGAGGTTCGGCAGTGCACGCCCCTCGAAGGGACCGCGTCCTTCGAGGGCGAGCCGCGCGAAGTCCGCCGGCGTCGCGAAAGCCACGTCGACCTCTCCCCGGGAGACCGCGACCAGATTGTCGCCCATGCCCCGACCCGTGTAGATCACCGAGAAGCGATGCTCCGGGGTGTTGTCCCACACCCACTGCGACAACCAGCCCGCGGCCCGGTGGAGATTCGCTCCGCCCCAGTCCCCCTGAAAGCGCAGCCGCCCGGCTGCCTTCGACATCGGGTCGACCATAGTCATGACTCCTCATCCTCTTCGACGCATGTCTCACTATACAGTATTGATGTCTTGCAGAATAGGATTTTTTCTCCGGGCCTCGGACTCCGAGCCTCTGAATCGAATCCGGCGACGGGGCCGGTGCTTCCGCCATCGCATCATCCGCCGACCGCTCCCCGATCCTCGACCTGTCCCGCCACCCGCGGACCCCTGTGCCGGTCGGCAACGATCCGCGAGAAGGTTTGTGGCGGATATCCAAGGCCGCGCCCGCCGCCTGGAATAGGCTGTACCCCATGTCGCGCATTCGTAAAGTGCTCATCGCCAACCGCGGCGAGATCGCCGTCCGCATCATCCGCGCCGCCGCAGACAGCGGCATCGCCTCCGTGGCGGTCTACGCCGACCAGGACCGCGACGCCATGCACGCGCAGCTCGCCGACGAGGCCTACGCGCTGAACGGCACGACGAGCGCCGAGACCTACCTCGTCATCGACAAGATCCTCGCCGTGGCGCGCCGCTCGGGCGCCGACGCCGTGCACCCCGGCTACGGCTTCCTGGCCGAGAACGCCGACTTCGCCCGCGCCGTGATCGCCGCGGGCCTCGTCTGGATCGGCCCCTCACCAGAAGCCATCGAGCGCCTCGGCGACAAGGTCTCGGCGCGCCACGTGGCCGAGAAGGTCGGCGCGCCCCTCGCCGCGGGCACGAGCGACCCCGTCGCGAACGCCGACGAGGTGCTCGCCTTCGCCGACCAGGTCGGCCTGCCCATCGCCATCAAGGCGGCGTTCGGCGGCGGCGGCCGCGGCCTCAAGGTCGCGTACGAGCGCGACGAGGTCGCCGAGCTCTTCGAGTCGGCCACGCGGGAGGCCGTCGCGGCGTTCGGCCGCGGCGAGTGCTTCGTCGAGAAGTACCTCGAGAAGCCCCGTCACGTCGAGACCCAGTGCCTCGCCGATCAGCACGGCAACGTCGTCGTCGTGTCGACCCGCGACTGCTCGTTGCAGCGCCGCCACCAGAAGCTCGTCGAGGAGGCGCCCGCGCCGTTCCTCACCGACGAGCAGATCGAGCGGCTCTACGAATCTTCGAAGGCGATCCTGAAGGAGGTCGGCTACGCCGGCGCGGGCACCTGCGAGTTCCTCGTCGCGAAGGACGGCACGGTGTCGTTCCTCGAGGTCAACACGCGCCTGCAGGTGGAGCACTGCGTCTCCGAGGAGGTCACCGGCATCGACCTGGTGCGCGAGCAGTTCCGCATCGCGGAGGGCGGAGTCATCGACTACGGCGATCCCGTCGCGCACGGCCACTCCTTCGAGTTCCGTCTCAACGGCGAGGATCCCGGCAACGGCTTCCTCCCCGCCCCCGGCCCGGTCGCGCTCTTCAAGCCGCCGCTGGGCCCCGGCGTGCGCGTCGACACCGGCGTGCAGTCCGGCGACGTCATCTCCGGATCCTTCGACTCGATGCTGGGCAAGCTCATCGTCACCGGCGCCACCCGCGAGGAGGCCCTCGAGCGCTCCCGCCGCGCCCTCGACGAGTTCGAGATCCAGGGCCTGCCCACCGTGCTGCCGTTCCATCGCAGGATCGTCCGGGATCCCGCCTTCACCGCACCCGACGGACGCTTCGGCGTGTACACCCTCTGGATCGAGACCGAGTTCGAGAACGACATCGAGCCCTGGGAGGGCGAACTCGCCATGATCGCTCAGGACCCCAAGCGCCGCAACGTGGTCGTGGAGGTCGACGGCCGCCGCGTCGAGGTCACCATGCCCACCACGCTCGTGCCGCTCGTCGACCAGGAGGTGACCCGCGGACCGGCCCCGAAGCGCGCGAAGGGCGCCGGCGTGGCCGCAGCCACCGGCGACTCGGTCGTGGCCCCGATGCAGGCCACCGTCGTGAAGGTGACCGTTGAGGAGGGCCAGCAGGTCGCCGAGGGCGATCTCGTGGTGGTGCTCGAGGCCATGAAGATGGAGCAGTCGATCTACGCCCACCGCGACGGGGTCGTCTCGGGCGTCGACGCGCCCGTCGGCCAGA
>JASGDX010000265.1:0-6127 GCA_047606985.1 Leucobacter sp.
GCGTGCGGATCTCCTCGGGCAGCACGAGCGGCACGATCACGCCGAGGCGCAGGGATGCCTCGGCCGAGGTCGTATCGGCCGAGCCGGCCGTCGTATCGTCGTTCTGCGCCGCGGGATCGGACCCGTCGGCCTGCGCGGCCGCCGGTCCCCGCCAGACCACCGGCGTCGTCGCCGACAGCGACGCGTCCGAAGCCGCGCCGGAGTCTGACGCATCGGGCGTGAACGCGGCCTCGATCGTGTGCACGCCGCGGGGGATGAACGCGGGAAGCTGATCGCGCGGCACCGAGACCGTCGCGACCTGCTCGTCCCCCGGCCCGGTCTCCCCGATCCGCGCTTCCGCGAGGTGCAGCGTCGTCGCCGATTCGTCGAGCTGCCCGGCGTCGTCGAGCGACTGCGCCGAGATGCGGATCTCGATGCTCCCGCTCGGCAGCGTCTGCTCCTCGGGATTGCGCACGAGCAGGCTGAACGCGATGTCGTCGTCGGCATTCTCCTCGCCGAGGAGCACGGGGTCTCGGGGCGCGATGACGAGTTCCGCCGCGGCCGCCGCGCGATCCTGAGCCGCATCGTCGCCCCGTGCCGGCGCCGCGAGGGACGGAGCGGTCGCACTCGATACCAGGCCGAGCGCGAGCGCCAGTCCCGCTACGGCGCGGGTGCGGGATCGGCGAGCTGAGGGCATGACGCCCAGTCTATGGAGCACCCCTGACAGTCCTCCTCGCGGTGCGGCCGTGCGGCTCGGCTCGCGGTGCGACCGCCACCGCTCCCCCGGATCGATGCGCCGCGCCGCGAGCGCGGCCTCCGGAGACCGCAGCGGCATTCCCCGGTACGCTTGAGGGATGCCCTCTCTCGCCGAATCCATGGAGGCGCTGCGGGCCATCGCGGCCTCGGCGCCCGTCGCGACGCTGGCCGCCGCGTTCGCCGAGCGCGGCCACGAGTTCGCGCTGGTCGGAGGCCCCGTGCGCGACGCGCTGCTCGGCCGGCAGGTGACCGACCTCGACTTCACGACCTCGGCCAGGCCGGACGAGACCCGCGAGATCCTCGACGCCGTCGCCGGCAAGGTGTGGGACGTCGGCCGCGACTTCGGCACCATCGCGGCGCGCGTGCACGGCGAGGACGTCGAGATCACCACCTACCGCGCGGAGACGTACCGAGACCACTCCCGCAAGCCCGAGGTGAGCTACGGCGACACCATCGAGGGCGATCTCGTGCGGCGCGACTTCACAATCAACGCGCTCGCGCTCATGCTGCCCGAGCTGCGGCTCGTCGACGTCGGCACGAGCTCCGAGAGCGGTGCGGGCGGCATCGAGGATCTCCTCGCCGGCCGCATCCGCACCCCCGGCTCCCCCGAGTCCTCTTTCACCGACGACCCGCTGCGCATGCTGCGCGCGGCCCGCTTCGCCGCGCAGCTGGGATTCCAGGTGGATCCGGAGACGCGGGAGGCGATGGCGCGCTTCGCCGAGCGGCTCGACATCATCTCCGCCGAGCGCATCCGCGACGAGCTGGTGAAGCTGCTGTCGGCCGACGATCCCGTGCCTGGCATCCGGCTGCTCGTCGACACCGGGCTCGCCGACCGCTTCCTGCCCGAGCTCACGGCGCTCGTCGCCACCCAGGACGACCACGGCAGGCACAAGGACGTCTACGAGCACAGCCTCACCGTGCTGCGACAGGCGATCGCTCTCGAGAAGTCGCGGCGTCCGGATCCCGAACTCGTCGAGGCGCCGGAATCCTCGTCCCGGCATGCTCGACGAACGGATGAGCCCGACATCGTGCTGCGCATCGCGGCGCTGCTGCACGACATCGGCAAGCCTGCCACCCGGCGCTTCGAGCGCGGCGGCGTCACCTTCCACCACCACGACGTGGTCGGCGCGAAGCTGGCGAGGAAGCGCCTGCGCGAGCTGCGCTTCGACAACGACACCGTGAAACGCGTGGCGCGCCTCGTCGAGCTGCACCTGCGCTTCTTCGGGTACAGCGACCAGCAGTGGACCGACTCGGCGGTGCGCCGCTACGTGCGCGACGCGGGCGAGGAGCTCGAGCGGCTGCACATCATCACGCGCGCCGACGTGACCACCCGCAACCGGCGCAAGGCCGAGCGGCTCGACCGCGCATACGACGACATCGAGCGGCGCATCGCCGAGCTCGCCGAGGCGGAGGAGCTGGCGGCCGTGCGCCCCGAGCTCGACGGGGAGCGCATCATGGCGATCCTCGGGATCCCGCCCGGCCGGCTCGTCGGCAGGGCCTACAAGTACCTGCTCGAGGTGCGGCTCGACGAGGGCCCCATCGGCGAGGAGGCCGTCGAGGAGCGGCTCAGGGCGTGGTTCGAGGAGCAGGACCTCGCCGGTTGAGCGCACTTCGACTCGCTACGCTCGCTCAGCAACCGCGACGCGAGCGCCGTGCTGAGCGAGGAGCTCGGGAGGAGTCGGAGTATCGGGGCCCGAGGTCCTCGATTTCGACTACGCTCGATCGACGGATCGTTCGTGAGGAGTTCGGGGTTGTGATGCAGGATCCGAAGCAGTGGTTCGAGGGGCGCCCGCGCGTCATGTTCGTGCACGCGCACCCCGACGATGCGCGGGCGGCGAAGAAATGCCCATTTCTGGGCATTTCTCGCCCGCGCCGAGCCTGTCTCGGGCTCGGAAACGGAAACAGCCTCATCGAGAGGGGTGCGCTGCGATGAGTGGTCCGACGGAGTGGTTCGACGGCCGTGCCAGAGTGATGTTCGTGCACGCGCACCCCGACGATGAGACGATCTGCACCGGCGGCACCCTGGCCGCACTGGTCGAGGCAGGCCGCGAGCCGCTGCTGGTGACGCTCACCCGCGGCGAGCAGGGCGAGGTCGTGGCCGGCCCGCTCGAGGCGCTCGTCGCGGCGCACGGCCTCGCCGTCGTGCGGCAGAACGAGCTGCGCACCGCGCTCGGCATGCTCGGGATCGAGCGCCACGCCTTCCTCGGCGTCGAGCCCGCGCGCGCCGAGGGCCTCTCCCCCGCCATCTACGAGGACTCGGGCATGCAGTGGGGCGAGGACGGCCGCGCGATCCCGGATCCCGCGGCCGGCCCCGATGCGCTCACGAGCGCGCCCGCCGTCGAGCCGCTGAACGACCTGCTCGCCGCCGCATACCTCTCGGGCGCGCAGGGCATCGTCAGCTACGACGACGGGGGCGGCTACGGTCACCCCGACCACATGCTCGCGCACCGCCTCTCCCGGGCCGTGGCGCAGGCGCTCGAGCTCCCCTTCTGGGAGATCGTGCCGGCGCGCACCGGGGATCCCGAGCCCGACGGGGCGGCTATCGATCCCGCGACCGGCGCCGAGGGCGAGGGATCGACGGGCGCGGGATCGACCGGCGCGGGCGATCCCGAACCCGATGCTGAGCCCCCCGTCGAGCGGTACGACGTCTCCCCCTGGCTCGACCGCAAGATCGCGGCGCTGCGGGCGCACACCACGCAGCTCACGGTCGAGCGGACCGAGAACGGCGATGAGATCGTGCACGTCGGCGGCCAGCGGGAGCCGGTCTCCTGCGTCGAGGCGTTCAGGCGGCGGTAGAGCGGAGGCCCTTCCCCGTGACTCGGCCGATCGAGTACGGTTGACCTCATCGTCGGCATTCGGTCCGGCGCGCGGCGAGGAGTCGGCATGAACGACGACGCGCAGGCAGCGGTCCCGGGGCCGGCCTCCGGAGACCCCGCACCGTCCGAGGCGCAGATCCCGAGCTTCGGTCCGCCGTCGGCGATGACCGGCGCGACACCCGGCGCGAGCGACCCGGCGCGGCCGGGGATCCCGGGTTTTGGTCCCTCCGCGCCCCCGCTCCCCCGTCCGCCCGCGCGGCCGATGCCGGCCGCCAGCAGGCTCGCGATGACCGTGTGGATCGTCACGGCCGCCGTGGTGCTGCTGGGAGCGATCGTCATCCTGAGCCAGGTGATCCGGGGCTTCTCCGAGTTCGGCCCGATCGGAGAGTTCGGCGAGCCGTCCTCCTGCACCTTCGACCACGAGCCGACGGACGCCGCGCTCGCGTCCTGCGCCGATGGCGGCATCGAATGGGAGCAGTAGCGCCCGAGCGCGTGCACTGCCCTCGAAGCCGTAAAGGTGATAAGCTGTTCTAGTTGTCTGCGCTCGGAGCGATCCGCTCGGTGCGCGGGCACGATGCACAACAACCCTCCTGCCGCAGAAGTCCTGCGGCCGTGAAGTCCGAAGGAGGTGGGTCAGTAATGCATCCGTACGAACTCATGGTGATCCTCGATCCCGGTATCGACGAGCGCACCGTGGCCCCCAGCATGGACAAGTTCCTCGGCGTCATCCGCAATGCGGGCGGCGAGATCGAGAACGTCGACATCTGGGGCAAGCGCCGTCTCGCCTACGAGATCAAGAAGCAGGCCGAGGGCATCTACGTCGTGGTGAACTTCACCGCGAGCCCCGAGGCGACCGCGGAGCTCGACCGTCAGCTCGGTCTCTCCGAGGCCGTGCTGCGCACCAAGGTGCTCCGCGCCGACGAGCTCATCGCTCAGCGCGCCGCCCAGTCCAAGCGCGATCAGGCCAAGGCCGCCCGCGCCGCGAAGGCGAGCGCCTAGCTCATGGCCGGCGAGCCGCTGATCACCGTCGTCGGCAACCTCGTTGCCGATCCCGAGCCTCGCGTGAGCCAGGCCGGGCGCTCGTGGGTGACGTTCCGCATCGCCTCGACGCCGCGCGTGCGCGACCGCCAGTCGGGCGATTGGTCGGACGGCGAGCCGCTGTGGCTGGGATGCCGCGCGTACGGCGAGTACGCCGACAACATCGCGGCCTCGCTCACCAAGGGCATGCGCGTCATCGTGCAGGGCCGCCTCACCCAGCGCAGCTACACCGACAACCAGGGCCAGCAGCGCACCTCCCTCGACCTCGAGGTCGAGGAGGTCGGCCCGTCGCTCCGCTTCGCCACCGCCCAGGTCAGCCGCGGTCAGTCGCGCGGCCAGGTCGGCGGCTTCGGCGGCGGCAACCAGCCGCAGGGCCAGAGCAGCTGGGGCCGCTCCGGCGGCAACGGCGGCTCGGGCAGCGCCGGCGGCCAGCAGGACAACCCCTGGACCAACTCGGGCCAGGGCGGATCCGGCGGCGGCGACTTCGGCGGCGGTTTCGACGACGAGCAGCCCTTCTAGGCACATCACTTCTTGATCCGGGGCACCATCGGCCCGGGATCGCATCACGAAAAGAGACCAAATATGGCAGGCAAGTCCAGCGGCGCAGGCCGCAAGCCGGGTCGGGGCAAGAACGCCAAGGCCCTCGCACCCGCGAAGAAGCAGACCGTCGGCGTCATCGACTACAAGGATGTCGCGACGCTGCGCAAGTTCATCTCTGAGCGCGGCAAGATCCGCGCCCGCCGCATCACCGGCGTGTCCGTGCAGGAGCAGCGTCTGATCGCGAAGGCCGTGAAGAACGCCCGCGAGATGGCCCTCCTCCCCTACGCCGGCTCCGGCCGCTAAGGAGTAGACCATCATGGCGAAGGTAATTCTCACGAACGAGGTCCAGGGCCTCGGTTCCGCCGGCGACGTCGTCGACGTCAAGAACGGCTACGCGCGCAACTACCTCGTGCCCCAGGGCTACGCGGTGCACTGGACTCGCGGCGGCGAGGCCCAGGTCGCGCAGCTGCGCGCTGCGCGCGAGGCCCGCGCGCTCGCCTCGGTCGAGGACGCGCAGGCGCTCAAGGCCAAGCTGCAGGCGGGCAAGATCCGCCTGCAGGCGAAGACCGGCACCGGCGGCCGCCTGTTCGGCTCTGTGAAGCCCGCTGCGGTCGCCGCGGCGGTCTCGGAGGCCGGCATCGGCGAGATCGACAAGCGCAAGATCACCGTTCCGGCGATCAAGACGACCGGCGAGTACCAGGCGATCATCCACCTGCACGACGGTGTGGACGCCGAGGTGACGCTGCAGGTCATCGCGCAGCGCTGATCCGGCGCACGCAGCTGCTGCGGGGCGGCGATCCTTCGGGATCGCCGCCCCGTTCGCGTTCGGGCGGGTCGCGGCTCTCGCTCCCCCTGGGCGCGGGACATCCATTCCCGCGTTCGGCCGGATCCCGGAATCGGGGACGGATATGGTCGCTTCCCTGAGTGCGAAGCGACCATATCCGTCCCCTGATTCCGGGATCGCGCGTTTCGTGAACGGCAGGTGAACAGGGAGAAAC
>JASGDX010000266.1:0-6500 GCA_047606985.1 Leucobacter sp.
CCGAAGGTGGCCGCCTGTTGATCACCTTCGGGCAGGCGGCGTTCGCCCCCGGTGCGGCGAAGAACACCTACGGCACCGGCTGCTTCCTCATCTTCAACACGGGCGAGGAGATCGTGCGGTCGAAGAACGGGCTGCTCACCACGGTCGGCTACCGGCTCGGCGACGGTCCGGCGCACTACGCGCTCGAGGGATCCATCGCGGTCACCGGCTCGCTCGTCCAGTGGCTGCGGGATCAGCTCGGCCTCATCCGCTCGGCACCCGAGATCGAGCGGCTCGCCGCGAGCGTTCCCGACAGCGGCGGCGTCTACATCGTGCCGGCCTTCTCCGGCCTCTTCGCCCCCTACTGGCGGCCCGACGCGCGCGGCGCCATCGTCGGCCTGACGCGGTTCGCGGGCCGCGGGCACCTCGCCCGCGCGGCGCTCGAGGCCGTCGCCTTCCAGACCCGCGACGTGCTCGACGCCGTGAACGCCGACGTCACCGACGCGGGCGGGGTGCCGCTCACCGAGCTGCGCGTCGACGGCGGCATGGTGGTGAACGACGCGCTCATGCAGTTCCAGGCCGACGTGCTCGGCGTGCCAGTGCTGCGTCCCGTCGTGGCCGAGACCACCGCGCTCGGCGCCGCCTATGCGGCAGGCCTCGCCGTGGGATTCTGGTCGGGGCTCGGCGAGCTGGCCGAGAACTGGCGCGAGGATCGCCGCTGGGAGCCGCAGCTCGACGCCGCCGAGCGCGACCGCCGGCTGCGTCTCTGGCGCAAGGCCGTGACGAAGTCGATGGACTGGGTCGACGACGACGTGCGGTGATGCGCGCTTCCGAGCCGGTCGTCTTCGGGCGATCGGCCGGCAGGGGCCGGGGCTGCGGGACCGCCGCAAACCCGGTCCTCGCCGCGTCTGCGGGGCCTTCCGCGCCTTCGGCCGAAGTGCTACGTTGTAGAACATGAGCACTGCGCAGATTCCCAATGGCCTGCCCGAGCCTCCTTCAGTGGGCATCCGCGCGCTCAAGCAGAACGCTTCCGAGGTCGTCGCACGCGCCGCCGCCGGCGAGGTCATCCAGATCACCGACCGGGGGCGGCCGGTGGCCGAGATCATTCCGATCCGCCAGGACCGCCTCCAGCAGCTCATCGACTCGGGACGGGTGACGATGCCGACGGAGTCGATCGCGGAGTTCATCCAGCGCAGAGATGAGCACTACGCGGAACTCGAAGCGAGTGGCATTCCCACCGGCAACACCAGCGGCATGACCATGCAGGAGATCCTCGACGAGCAGCGTGCGGAGCGTTTCTAGTGCTCGCCTACCTCGACACCTCGGCACTCGTGAAGCTCGTCGACATCGAGGCTGAGACCAGCGCTCTCGAAACCTGGCTCGCAGAGCACGAGGCTCGCATCATCACCTCGTCCTTGACCCTCACCGAACTCCCGCGGGCGATCCGTCATTCCAACCCGGTCCTGCTCAGCACGGCCTACGACTGGCTCCGCGCGTGCGCAATCGTCAACCTCGACAGCTCGCTCTTCGAATGCGCGGCGCGCATCGATCCACCGTTACTCCGCTCGCTCGATGCGCTCCACCTCGCCGCGGCGATCCACCTGGGCGGCCAACTCGACGCATTCGTCAGCTACGACCACCGCTTGATCGAAGCGGCGCGACAGGCGGGGCTTCGCACCGCTTCACCGGGCACCGCTGAATAGCCGGCTATTGGAGCGAGCCTCCTTCAGTGGACGGAAGGGCGGAAAGAACTACTGGTTCTCCCCGCCCCGCCCTTCGGCAGTCGCGCTTCCGCCTGATCGATCAGCATCATTAGCCGGCTAAACCCGTCACCGCGAGCGGCTCAATCACACCACCTCAACCGGGCCGAGTGCATAAGCGGCTAATCCGCCCCTCACTCTCCTGAGCCGGCGCGCTCCAGCACGATCTCGCGCACCTTCGCGGCGTCGGCCTGGCCGCGCATCGCCTTCATCACGGCGCCGATGATGGCGCCGGCCGCCTGCACCTTGCCGTCGCGGATCTTGGCCAGCACATCGGGCTGCTCGGCGAGCGCCGCGTCGACGGCCTCGATGAGGGCGCCGTCGTCGGACACGATCGCGAGCCCGCGGGCCTCCACGATCTCGGCCGCGGTGCCCTCCCCGTCGATGATGCCGGCCAAGACCAGCCGCGCGAGCTTGTCGTTGAGCGTGCCCGCGTCGACGAGCTCGACGACCGAGGCGATCTGCTCGGGGGTGATGAGGTCGGTCGGCGCGGCCGAGCGCTCATTGGCGATGCGGGCGATCTCGCCGGTCCACCACTTGCGGGCGGTCTGCGGCGGCACGCCGGCGGCCACGGTCGACTCGATCGCGGTGAGCAGGCCGGCGTTGATCACGTCCTGGAACTCGAGCGCCGAGAAGCCCCACGACTCCCGGAGCCGGCGACGCCTCAGGGTCGGATGCTCGGGCAGCGCAGCGCGCAACTCCTCGACCAGTTCCCGCGACGGCGTGAGCGGGGCCAGGTCGGGCTCGGGGAAATACCGGTAGTCGTCGGCGTCGCTCTTCGGGCGGCCGGGAGAGGTCTCCCCCGTGTCCTCGTGCCAGTGGCGCGTCTCCTGCGTGATCGTGCCGCCCTCGGCGAGGATCGCCGCCTGCCGCTGGATCTCGAAGCGCACCGCGCGCTCGACCGAGCGCAGCGAGTTCACGTTCTTCGTCTCGGTGCGGGTGCCGAGCACGGCCATGCCGGCGTCCTCGTTGCCGCGCGGGCGCAGCGAGACATTGGCATCGCAGCGCAGGTTGCCGCGCTCCATGCGGGCGTCGGAGATGCCCAGCGCGATCACGATCTCGCGGATCGTCGCGACGTAGGCCGCCGCGATCTCAGGGGTGTCGGCCTCGCCGCCGAAGACGGGACGGGTGACGATCTCGACGAGCGGCACACCGGCGCGGTTGTAGTCGACGAGCGAGTACTCGGCGCCCTGGATGCGCCCGGTCGAGCCGCCCACGTGATTGAGCTTGCCCGCATCCTCCTCCATGTGCGCGCGCTCGATCGGCACGTGCACCACGCGGCCCGAGGCGAGCTCGATCTCGACGGAGCCGTCGTGCGCGATCGGGTCGTCGTACTGCGAGATCTGGTAGTTCTTCGCCATGTCGGGGTAGAAGTAGTTCTTGCGCGCGAAGCCCGACACCTCGGCGATCTCGCAGCCGAGCGCGAGCCCGAGGCTGATCGAGGAGCGCACGGCCTGCTCGTTCACCACCGGCAGCGAACCGGGCAGGCCGAGGCACACTGGGGTGAGGTTGGTGTTCGGCTCGGAGCCGAAGGCGTTCGGCGCCGACGAGAACATCTTCGTCTTCGTGTTGAGCTCGACGTGCACCTCGAGCCCGATGACGGGTTCGAAGAGCTCGAGAGCCTTCTCGAAGTCCATGAGCTTGGTCTTGGCCATCAGCGTGCTCCCCCTTCGAGCGCCGGAGTCTGTTCCCAGAAGGCCCGTCCGTCGCGAGCGGTGACGAGGCTCTCGATCGCCGCTCCCGCGCGATACAGGCGCGCGTCTTCGAACGCGGGGGCCATGAGCTGCAGGCCGACCGGCAGGCCGTCCTCGCTCGCGGTGCCGATGGGCAGGCTGAGGCCCGGGATCCCGGCGAGGTTCGCCGGGATGGTCGTCGCATCGTTCAGGTAGTCCTGCATGGGGTCGCCGCCGTGCGAGCCGAGCCGCCAGGCGGTGGTGGGCGCGGTGGGCGACGCGATGACGTCGACCTGCGCGAAGGCCCGGGCGAAATCGCGCTGGATCAGTGTGCGCACCTTCTGGGCGCTGCCGTAGTAGGCGTCGTAGTAGCCGGCCGAGAGTGCGTAGGTGCCGAGGATGATGCGGCGCTTCACCTCGGCGCCGAAGCCGGCCTCGCGGGTCTCGCTCATGACGCTCTCGACGGTGCCCCCGCCCTGCGCCCCCCCGGCACCCGGTGCGACGCGCAGGCCGAAGCGCACCGAGTCGTACTTAGCCAGGTTCGACGACGCCTCGGAGGGCAGGATGAGGTAGTAGGCGGCGACCGCGTACTCGAAGTGCGGCGCGTCGATCTCCACGATCTCGGCGCCCTGCGCGGTGAGCAGTGCCAGCGCCTCCTCGAAGCGGGCCTTCACCCCCGGCTGCACGCCCTCGATCATGAGCTGCTTCACCACGCCGACGCGCAGCCCCTCCAGGGATGCGGGATCGGCGCCGCCGCGCGCCGCCTCGGCCATCGAGGGCCAGGCGAAGTCCAGCGAGGTGGAGTCGTGCCGGTCGTGTCCCGCGATCACGTCGTGCAGCAGCGCGGTGTCGAGCACGGTGCGCGCGCAGGGGCCGATCTGGTCGAGCGAGGAGGCGAGTGCGATGGCGCCGTAGCGGCTCACGCCGCCGTAGGTGGGCTTGGCGCCGACGGTGCCGGTGAGGGCGGCGGGCTGGCGGATCGAGCCGCCCGTGTCGGAGCCGAGCGCGAGGGGGGCCTCGAAGGCGCCGACGGCGACGGCGGAGCCACCGCCCGACCCGCCTGGCACGCGGTCGAGCGCCCACTGGTTGCGGGTGGGGCCGTACGCGGAGTTCTCGGTGGAGGAGCCCATCGCGAACTCGTCCATATTGGTCTTGCCGATGCTCACGAGGCCGGCGGCGCGCGCCTTCGCCACGGCGGTGGCGTCGTAGGGCGAACGGTAGCCCTCGAGGATTCTCGAGCCCGAGGTGGAGGGCATGTCGGTCGTCACGAGCACGTCCTTCACGGCGAGCGGCACGCCGGCGAGCTCGCCGAGGACCTCGCCGCTGCGGTCGGCGCCCGAGCGGCGCTCGTCGATCGCGCGGGCCGCGGCGAGCGAGGCCTCTGCGTCGGTGGCGAGGAAGGCGTGCAGTTCGCCGTCCACGTCCGCGATGCGGTCGAGGTGCGCGCGCGTCGCCTCCTCGGAGGAGACTTCGCCGGAGGCGAGCTTCGCGGCGAGTTCCGCCGCGGTCAGCCGGATCAGATCGTTCACTGCCGCTCCCCTACTGCTCTTCGCCCAGAATCGACGACACCTTGAACATGCCGTCGGCCGCCTCGGGAGCGTTGGCGAGCGCCTCGTCGCGGGTCAGCACGTCGGCGACCTCGTCGGGGCGCATCACGTTGCTCAGCGGGATCGGGTGGCTCGTCGCCGGGACGTCGTCGCCCGCCACCTCGCCGACCTTGGCGATGCTGGTGAGGATCGAGTCGAGCTCGCTCGTGAGCGACTCGATCTCGGCGTCGGTGAGGGCGATCCGGGCGAGGCCGGCGAGATGCTGCACGGTCTCCGCCGTGATCTCGCCGCTCGTCCCGGCGCGTTCGGCCGCAGGGATTTCAGGCATGCTGCTCCATCGTGGGCTTCGGAGGGTGGGTTCGGTCAACCACACCATCCTACCGAGCCGGGAACGGCAGGGCCTGATCGGTGCGGGATCCGTCGGCGTTCCAGAGGCCCGAGCATCCGCGGCGATCACTCGAGACGAGGTGGAGGTCGACGATCCCGATCGCCCCCATCAGCGCGTGCACCGTGGTCGGACCGACGAAGGCGAAGACCAGCGACTCGAGCTCTTCCGCGAGCGCACGCGACTCGGGCGAGGCGCTCGGCACCTCGGCATCTGTCTTGGGCGCGGGAGAGCGCTCGGGCAGGTGCGACCACACGAGCCCGGCGAGACCCTCGCCTTCGCGCAGCAGGACTGTCGCCAACGCGTTGCGCACGACGGCCTCGATCTTGCGACGGTTCCGGATGATCGCGGAATCGTCCATCAGCCGATCGACATCGGCCGCGTCGTATTCCGCGACCCGATCGGGGTCGAAGCCGGCGAAGGCCTCACGGAGGGCCTCCCGCTTGCGCAGCACCGTGATCCACGACAGACCGGCCTGGAAGACCTCGAGGCTCAGCTGCTCGAAGACCCCGGCCTCGTCGCAGACCGGCAGGCCCCATTCGGTGTCGTAGTAGGCCGTGAGCAGCGGATCCCGCACCGCCCAGGCCGCGCGTACCGGCTCTTCCGGCGGCGCATCGTCATTGAGACCGTCTGCACGGTTCTGGGCGCGTTGGAGCATCGGCGATCCTTTCGAGCGGAGTCTTGAGGGAACAGCATGCGCGACCTGTTTCGCGCGTGCCCCTCAGCGTAGCCGCCTGTGAATCGCCTTCGAGGACGGAATTCAAAAACTGTGGATAACCCGCGTTTCCACAGTTCCACAGTTCCACAGTTCCACAGCCTCACCTCCCGGCAGTCCCGCGGCCCGGCAGCATCACTCCCCGCCGAGACCCAGCGCCGCGGGCCCCTCCGAGACCAGCACCGCGAACTGCTCGGCGTCGAGCACCGGGATCCCGAGCTCCTCCGCCTTCGCGAGCTTCGACCCCGCCCCTGGGCCCGCGGCCACGTAGTCGGTCTTCTTGGAGACGCTCGACGCCGCCTTGCCGCCGGCCTGGATGATGGCCTCCTTCGCGCCGTCGCGGGTGAAGCCGTCGAGCGCGCCAGTGGCGACCACCGTGAGCCCGGCGAGCACGCCGCCCGCCGCAGCGGCCGCGCCCGGGCCCGGATGACCCGGGGTCGC
>JASGDX010000267.1:0-3018 GCA_047606985.1 Leucobacter sp.
CACGAAGAAGATCTTGTTGAGCCGCGGACTGGTGCGCACCTTGCCGCTGCGGAAGAGCAGCAGGGTCACGCCGAACACCGAGAGCGTGCCGATGACCGCTTGCGAGACGATGCCCGACCACTGGCTCTCGAAGATGCCCGAGATGCCGCCGAGGAACACGCCCTCGAACGCCGCGTAGGCCACGATGAGCGGAACGCTCGGCTCCTTCTTGAAGGAGTTCACGAGGCCGAGCACGAGTCCGATGATGGCGGCCGGCAGCGCGAGGGCCGGCATGAACCAGCCGACGGCGCCGAATGCCAGCACCACGAGGAACAGGATCACCGTCTTCGAGATGGTGTTCTCGTAGGTCATGGGACGGTCGGACGGGGCGACCGTCGGCGGCTGCTCGCCGCCGAAGCCGGCCTGCGCCTGCGCGGCGTTCGCCGCTGCGACCGCTCCGGGGGTGTCGATGCCCGGGCGCTGTGTCTGCGCGGCGGGCTGGTCGTAGATGCGGCGCAGCTCGTCAGCGGTGAGAGTCTTGCCGTTGAGTGCCGGGTTGTTGCTGAGAGCCGGGTTGCTCATGCGTCGGAATCCTTTCCTGGCGTATGGGACGTCTCCAGCCTACCTGCGCGGACCTCGGTCGCGGCTGTGACTTCGCCAGGGGTGAACAGAGGCGTCGTCGCAGCCGATCCCGCGCCCTCTACAGTAGAGGGCATGCCCGCACCGCATTCCCCGCTCGTCATCGGCCATCGAGGGGCGCCCGGGTACCGCCCCGAGCACAGCGCGGCCTCGTACCGGCTGGCCTGCGAGCTGGGGGCGGACGCCGTCGAGCCCGATATCGTCGTGACCAGCGACGGGGTGCTGGTGGTGCGGCACGAGAACGAGATCTCGGGCACCACCGACGTGGCGTCGCGGCGGGAGTTCGCGAGCCGCCGCACCACCAAGACCGTCGACGGCAAGCGCTGCACCGGCTGGTTCACCGAGGACTTCACCTGGGCCGAACTGTCGACGCTCCGCTGCACCGAGCGCCTCAAGCGGGTGAGGCCCGACAACCGGGACTACGACGGCCGCGAGCCGATCCTGCGCCTGCGCGACGTGCTCGCGATCGTCGACGAGCAGAGCGCGCGGCTCGGCCGTGAGCTGCGGGCCGTGATCGAGGTGAAGCACGCCGCCTACTTCCGCTCGCTCGGAGCGGACATCGGCGCGCTGCTGCTCGAGGAGCTGGCCGCGACCGGCTGGGATGCGCGGCCCGAGCGGCTGGTGATCGAGAGCTTCGAGCTCGGCGTGCTGGACCGGCTGCGCGATGCCGGGGTGCGAGCGCGCCTCGTGTTCCTCACGGAGCGCATCGGCTCGCCGGCGGACGAGCCCCAGGCGGGATCCCCGTCGCGAAGCTACGGCTGGTATCGCAGCGACGAGGGCCTCGACCTGCTGGCCTCGCGCGTGGACGGCATCAGCGTGGACAAGAGCAGCCTGCTGCGCGTGAACGCGCTGGGCCGCGCGGTGGGGCCGACGACGCTGGTCGAGCGGGCGCACGCGCGCGGGCTCGCGGTGTTCACGTGGACGCTGCGGCCCGAGAACCGGTACCTCAACTCCCGCTTCCAGGGCTCGGTGCGCGGCGCCGAGTGGGGGGACTGGCAGGGGGAGTTCGGCATGATCCTGGGCTCGGGGGTCGACGGGATCTTCGTCGACCATCCCGACCTCGGCGTCGCGATCCGGGATTCGCGCCTCAAGGGCTGATTCGCCCGCACGGCGCGCCGGTATTGCGGCGCTCACCGTTATTGCGGACGGATCCACGGGAATCGAGCCGTCGTAACGGTGAGCGCCGTAGCCGCGGCGGGCGCCGACAGGCGGGCGCCGATGGGCGGCCGTGAGACCCGACCGCGCCGGGACGCGGGCGGGGCCACGTCAGCGCGACAGCTCGCCCACGAGGTTGCGCTCCATGAGCGCGCGCAGATCCGCGCCCCGGTGCCCGCGGTCGAGGAGGAAGCCGAGCTTCGCGGTCGCCGCCTCGACGGTGAGATCGGCGCCGTCGATCGCCCCTGCCGCGGCCAGCTCGCGTCCCACCGCGTAGCGGGCCAGGTCGACCCCGCCGACCGCGCACTGGGTGATCGCGACCACGGGCATCGCGTCGCACAGCTCGCGCAGGGCGCCGAGCATGCCGGGCCGGGCCATGGGGCCGTTGCCGCTGCCGTAGCACTCGAGCACGAGGCCGTCCGGGCGCCCGCCCGCGGCCGCGCGCAGGTCGTCGGCGGTGACGGCGGGGGTGAAACGGAACGAGAGCACGCGCGCCGCGGCCGCCGGAGCGTGCTCGAGGGCGGGCGCCGCGGGGAGGCCGGCGGGATCGGCGCCGAGGGGCCGCTCCGATCGGAAGGCCCGGAGCGCGGTGCTGTCGTGCTTGGTCGCCCGCACGGCGGGCAGCAGCGCCCCGCCGAACGCGATGGACACGGGCGCGTCGGCCGCGGCCTTCACTGAGGCGCGCACTGCGAGCGCGAGGTTGTCGACGGCGTCGGTGCCGGGGGCGCCGTGGGGGAGCTGGCTGCCCGTGAGCACCACTGGGCAGCCGACGCCGCTGAACTCGAAGGCGAGCCGGGAAGCGGTGTAGGCGAGCGTGTCGGTGCCGTGGAGGATCACCGCGCCGCGCGGGCGGTGCGTGCGCACCCGGGCGCCGACGGCGCGGGCGATGCGCGGGGCGGTGTCGGCGTCGACATTGGCGCTGTCGATGGCCGGCAGCAGGTGGTTGATGCGGGGCTCGGCTCCGAGCGGGGCGCAGATTCCGGCGATGAGGCGCTCGAGCACCTCGGGGAAGTCGGGGTCGGGCGCGAGGCCGCCGTCGGTCTCGTGCATGCCGATGGTGCCGCCGGTCGCGAAGACGAGCACGCCGGGGCGCTGGGGTGACGATGGTGCCATCCCCCCATTCTTCCCCACGACGAGGGTTCGGGATCCCGCAGCCGGCGTGATCTCGGACAGCTCCTCGGCGCTCCTCGCCCGAAGTGGGAGTCGCAACACGCCGTCTCGCCTCATGTGAGACGGCGTGTTGCG
>JASGDX010000268.1:0-3820 GCA_047606985.1 Leucobacter sp.
AGTCAAGGGTGGATCTGCAGGATTTACACGCCCGAAACATGCGGCCTCATCCCCCAAATGGGAGTCGCAACACGCCGTCTCGCACGAAACGAGACGGCGTGTTGCGACTCCCATTTGGGGGATGAGGCCGCATGTTTCGGGCGTGTAAATCCTGCAGATCCACCCTTGACTATCCAGATGGATAGTTTTAGGCTGGCGGGACCGAGCGGATCGAGACCGGATCCCTCGCCCGGGCTCAGCCCGACCCCAGAACGAAGGGACACACCGCCGTGCCGGACACCAAGATCGAATTCCTCTACCTCAACGAGCCGGACATGATCCGCGCCGGCGTCACGGACATGGCCGCGTGCGTCGACACCATGAGCGACATGCTCGCGCTCTTCGCGAAGGGCGACTACCGCATGGCCGGCAGCGAGAACAACTCGCACGGCGCTCAGGTGTTCTTCCCCGCCGAGGAGACGTTCCCCGGCATGCCCGTCGACGGCCCCGACCGCCGCTTCATGGCCATGCCCGCCTACCTCGGCGGCGACTACCAGATGGCCGGCTGCAAATGGTACGGCTCCAACGTCGAGAACAAGAAGAAGGGTCTCCCCCGCTCGATCCTCATGTTCACGCTCAGCGACAAGGACACGGGCGCGCCCCTCGCCATCATGTCGGCCAACCTGCTCAGCGCCTACCGCACCGGCGCCATCCCCGGCGTCGGCGCGCGCTACCTCGCGCGCGAGGACGCCACGGTCGTCGGCATCGTCGGCCCCGGACCGATGAACCGCACCTCGCTCGAGTCGTTCGTGGCGGTGCGCCCCGACATCGACACGGTCAAGGTCTCGGGCCGCGGCCAGGCGGGCATCGACACCTTCATCGCGTGGGCGAAGGAGAGGTTCCCCCAGATCGCCACGATCGAGCAGGTCGCCGACATGGAGGCCGCGGTGCGCGGATCCGACATCGTCAGCATCGCCGTGCCCAGCCCCTCGGGCTCCGAGAACTACCCCCTCGTCAAGGACGAGTGGGTCCAGCCCGGCGCCTTCATCTGCTGCTCGGCGCACCTCGCCGTCGAGGAGAGCCTCGTGGTGCGCTCGCGCCACGTCGCCGACGCCCGCAAGATCTACCAGGCCTGGGCCGAGGAGATCCCCGCCCCCGCGCATGAGACCGTGGGCATCTGGGGCATGCACCTCGTCGACCGCGTGCACGACGGCCGCATGACCCCCGAGCAGTTCGAGGACATCGGCGAGATCATCCAGGGCCTCACCCCCGGCCGTCAGAACGACGACGAGATCTTCGTATATTCCGTAGGCGGCATGCCCGTCGAGGACGTCGCCTGGGCGACCAAGGTGTACCGCAACGCCCTGCGCGACGGGATCGGCACCAAGCTGAAGCTCTGGGACGAGCCGGCGCTGGCCTGATCCCGCGGTGATAGGCGAGCGGGTCCGCCGATCGAGCGGAGGCGAAGCCGGAGTCGGAACCAGGGGAACCGCGGTTTCGACTCCGCTCGACTCCGCTCGACTCCGCTCCGCTCCATCGGCGGGTGGTGCGGACGACCGAGACCCTGGGCCTCGCAAGCCGCTCCTCGCTGCGCTCCGATAGGCTGACGCCTCGCATGACCAGCCGCAAGCAGCTGCCGCAGGATGACCGATGTCGACCGACAGAAACGAAACGATAGGGATAGAGGATCGCATGGATCTGCAGAAGACCGATGTGCTGGTGATCGGCACCGGCACCGTTGGCTCGATGGCGCTGTGGCAGCTGAGCAAGCGCGAGGGGCTCGACATCGTGGGCATCGAGCAGTACGGCCGCGTGCACTCGCAAGGCTCGTACGCCGGCGAGTCGCGCGTGTTCCGCACCGCGGTGCACGAGGGCGGCACGTACGTGCGCATGATCCAGCGCTCGCGGGATCTGTGGCGCGAGCTCGAGCGGGAGTCGGGCCGCGACATCTACTACGAGGTCGGCTGCCTGAGCATCGCGCCCGAGGGCTTCCCCGACCTCGCGACCGCGCTCGGCACCGTACGCGACTACGACATCCCCCACCGCACCCTCAGCACCGAGGAGCTGCGCGCGGAGTACCCGCAGCACACGATCTTCGACGGCGACGTGGGCCTGCTCGACGAGCACGGCGGCGGCCTGCGCCCCGAGGTGGCCGTGATGAGCGCGCTCGATCTCGCCGAGGCGAACGGCGCGAAGCTGTTCTTCAACACACCGGTGCTCGGGATCGAGGAGCGCGCCGACGGGGTCGTCGTGCGCACGACGCAGGGAGCCTGGCTGGCCGAGACCGTCGTGATGGCTTCGGGATCCTGGTCGACCCGCCTGTCGCCCGAGCTGAAGGAGCTGCTGCGCCTGCAGGTGCTCGGCCTCACCTGGTTCATGCCCAGGGATCCGGCGGCGTTCGTGCCGGAGCGGTTCCCCGCGTTCCTGCGCGATGCCGGCCCGGTGCATTTCTTCGGAGCGCCCAGCTTCGACGGCTACGCCTTCAAGGCCTGCACCAACCCCGAGTGGCCGGTGTTCCGCGATCCCGCAGAGGTGCCGACCCACCATACCCGCGCCGAACTCATCAAGATCGGCCAGCGCGCCGCCGAGCTCTTCGAGGGCGTCAACCCCGAGCCGGTGCGGGAGAGCGTGCACCACTGCGCCTACACGCCCGACCGCCTGCCGGTGGTCGACCGCAGCGCGAGCGGTCGCGTCGTGACGGTCGCGGGCCTCTCGGGCCACGGCTTCAAGTTCTCGCCGCAGCTCGGAGAGTGGGCCGCGCAGCTCGTGGCGGGCGAGGAGACCACGGTGGATCCGCGCTTCGCGCTGTCCGAGCACATGCAGCGCCTCGCCGAGCGAGGCGCGTACACGGGCGGCGGGCACTAGGACCAGCTCAGAACCCAGGGCACACCACCCAGAACCCAGAACATTTGTCAGTTTCAGGGGTATCCGACAAGAGATACCCCTGAAACTGACAAATACTTTTCCGCGGGGCCACCCTGCTCGGGGCACCCTGCTCGGGCCACCTTGCTCAGGCACCCTGCTCACCCCACCCCTCCCCGCCCGACCCCTCGCACCATTAGTTCTACCTGGGATAGAGTTAATGGCATCAGGCGCCGGCGACGAGGGGATCACATGGCACGGCAGGCGATACCCGTCGAGGTCTCGAACCTCTCCAAGCGGTTCGGCAGGGTGCAGGCCGTGCACTCGCTCAGCTTCACCGCGGAGCCCGGGCGGGTCACCGGCTTCCTCGGCCCCAACGGCTCGGGCAAGACGACGACGCTGTCGATGATGCTCGGCCTCACCCGCCCCGACGGCGGCACCACCACGATCGGCGGCGAACCCTACGCCGCGCTCGAGCGCCCAGCCCTGACCGTGGGCGCCTCGCTCTCCGCCGACTTCCACCCCGCGCATACGGGCCGCGCGCATCTCGACATCGTGCGCCGCGCGATCGGGGTGCCGGCCACCGCCGTCGACGAGAAGCTCGAGCTCGTCGGCCTCGCCGACGCGGCCGACCGCAAGACCGGCGGCTACTCGCTCGGCATGCGCCAGCGCCTCGCCCTCGCGGCCGCCCTGCTCGGCGATCCGGGGGTGATCCTGCTCGACGAGCCCGTCAACGGACTCGATCCCGAGGGGATCCGCTGGATCCGGCTGCTCCTCAGGCACCTCGCCGGGGAGGGCCGCACGGTGCTGCTGTCGTCGCACGTGCTGGGCGAGGTGCAGCAGACCGTCGACGACGTCGTGGTGATCCGCGGGGGCGAACTCGCATTCGCGGGCACGCTCGCCGAGCTGCAGCGGGGCACCGGGGAGCGCATCGTGCTGGTGGGCGTCGCAGGCCGCGACCCCGCGGAGCGGCCGACGC
>JASGDX010000269.1:0-5150 GCA_047606985.1 Leucobacter sp.
AGCGCGGCACCTTCGTGGTGGTCGGCTCGACCGGACCGACCGGCGACCCTTTCCCGCTCTCCGCGATCATGGGCAAGGAGCTGACCGTCGTGGGATCGCTCAACGGCGACGTCTCCGACTACTACCGCTCCATCGAGTTCTTCCGCACCTTCGCCGACCGCTTCCCCTGGGACGAGCTGTTCTCGGCCCCCTGCGGGCTCGCCGAGGCCTCCGACCGCATCGCCGACATGCACCGCCTGGGCGAGGTCAAGGCCGTCATCGACCCGCGCCTCGGCACGACCGCAGGTTGAGCGACCAGTCATCATTCATCGAGCTTGTCGAGATGAACACTCCGCAATTCCCATCCCGTCATTCTGCGCGAGCGTAGCGAGTCGCAGAATCCACCTTCACAAGATCCTGCGACTCCTGCGTCGCGCAGGATGACGGATCCTCCGAAAGGACATCATGACCACCACCCCGCTCCCCCGCCGCCGCATCGGCCGCGGCGAGCTCGAGACCTCGGTCTTCGCGCTCGGCTCGTGGCACATCTACGATCGCATGCACTTCGAGGACGCCGTCGCCCTCGTGCGCACCGCGCTCGACCGCGGCGTCACCCTCTTCGACGTGGGCGTCTACAGCTTCCCCGGCATGCCGCCGGCCTTCACCGACGTGCTCTTCTCGGCGATCATCCGCGCGACGGGCGCCCGCCGCGACGACTATCTCCTCTCCGAGAAGCTCTGGCTCGAGGGCTGGGACGACGAGGGCGGCTTCCGCCCGCAGCTCGAGCGGGCGCTGTTCCGCGTCGGCGACGACCACGCCGACCTCGTGATCCTCGGCGACCTCCGCCGCGATGACGTCGAACTGCGCGACATCGTGCTCAACCTCGCCGGGCTGCAGCGCGACGGCCTGATCCGCGCCTGGGGCGTGAACAACTGGTCGGCCGCCAACGTGCAATCGCTCATCGACATCGCCGCGGCCGAGGGCGCCCCGCGCCCCGAGATCGCGCAGCTGAAGTACAGCGTGTCGCGGCGCTCGATCCCCGATGGGGAGCCGTTCGCGAGGCTCTGGGAGCAGGGGCTCTCCATGCAGGCCTCCGACGTGATGGAGGGCGGCCACCTCGCGGGCAAGGTCGCCACCGATCGCGAGGTGGGCCGGGATCCGGGCGGGATCCGCCAGCGCATCATCGACGACGTGCCCGCCTTCGTGGCGCTCGCCGAGGAACTGGGCTGCGCACCGGCGCAGCTCGCGATCGCGTTCACGCTCACCCACCCGGCCACGGCCACCACGCTCTTCGGCGCCTCGAGCGTCGCGCAGCTCGAGGCGAACCTGGGCAGCCTCGACGTGCTCGAGCGCGTGGGCGCGGAGGAGATCCGCGCCAGAGTGGAACCGTTCTGGGCCGACCGCGGCCTCGTCTCCCCGGAAGGACCGTGATCATGACCACGACCGAGCCGAGCGCATCCGAGCCGAGCGGCCCCGTCGCCACCGGCGCGCCGCAGCTCCCGCCCGCCCCGTTCGCGGCGGAGCTGCAACCGATCCTCGACTTCATGGCGCAGCACCCGCAGCCGCCCATGACCGAGGAGAATCTCCGCTCGGGCGATCCCGCAGCCGCCCCGGTGTTCCCCGACGGCGCCGGCGCCGTCGAGGGCCGCCCCGTCACCGCGGAGGAGCTCGTGATCCCCGGCCCGGCGGGCGCCCCCGACCTCGAGATCACGGTGTTCCGCCCCGAGCAGCCGGCCGGCGAGGCCCTGCCCGTGCTGGTCAACTTCCACGGCGGCGGCATGATCGTCGGGCACCGCAGCTGGGAGCACGGCCGCGTCGTCGATCTCGTGGAGCGCCACGGCGTGATCGGCGTGAACGTCGAGTACCGCCTGGCCCCCGAGCACCCCTTCCCCGCCGGCGTCGAGGACGACTACGCCGCGACCGTCTGGGTCTCGGAGCACGCGGCCGAACTCGGCGCCGACGCCGACCGGCTCGTCGTCATGGGCGGCAGCGCGGGCGGCGGCTTCGCCGCTGCCGTCTCGCTGATGGCGCGCGACCGCGGCGGCCCCCGCATCGCCGGCCAGCTGCTGCTGTGCCCGATGCTCGACAACACCAACACCACCCCGGCGTCGCTGCAGTACGACGGCATCGGCACCTGGACCCGGGAGGCGAACCTGCTCGCTTGGAGGTGCGTGCTCGGCGCCGAGCTCGCCTATTCCGAGCAGGCCCCGGCCTACGCGGCGCCGAGCCGGGCGACCGACCTGAGCGGCCTCCCGCCCGCCTTCATCGAGGCGGGATCGGCCGAGATGTTCCGCGACGAGGACACGGACTACGCGAGCCGCATCTGGGCCGCGGGCGGCGAGGCCGAGCTGCACATCTGGGCGGGCGGCTTCCACGGCTTCGACGTCTTCGCACCCGAGAGCGAGCTCAGCCGGGCGGCGCTCGCCTCGCGGGACTCGTGGCTCGCGCGCATCGTCGGCACCGCGCCGACGCCGCCGCCCGTCGGCGGCACCGGCATGGGAGGATTCGCGGCATGAGCGACGGCACGAGCGACGGCACGACCCCTCAGCGCGTCCCCTACCGCGCGGCCGAGCCGAGCCGCAGGCCCGCCCCCGTCCCCTACGATCCGCAGCTCGAGGCCGGGCTGGCGTTCTTCCTCGACCTGGTCGAGCGGATCCCGCTGCGGGCGCACACGATCCTCGAGAACCGCGCCCACTTCGAGACGGTCATCCCGCCGATGGAGGCGCAGGCCGAGGGCCGAGCGGTCGTCTGGGAGCACCGGCTGATCCCGGGGCCGGCCGGCGCGCCCGAGGTCGAGGTGACCATCGTGCGCCCGGCCGAGCCCGCGCCCGCGGGGACGCCCGCCCCCGGCATCCTCGGCATCCACGGCGGCGGCTACGTGCTGGGCACGCGCTTCTTCGAGACCTCCGAGCTGATCGACCTCGCCGAGCGCTACGGGGCGATCGGGGTGGGCGTCGAGTACCGCCTCGCGCCCGAGCATCCGGCGCCGGCCCAGGCCGAGGACTGCTTCGCCGCGCTCACCTGGATGGTCGACCACGCCGATGAGCTGGGCATCGATCCCGCGCGCATCGTGGTCACCGGCGCGTCGGCCGGCGGCGGGCTGTCCGCCGCGGTGGCGCTGATGGCCCGGGATCGCGGCGTCCCCCTAGCGGGCCAGCTCGTGGGCGCCCCCATGATCGACGACCGCAACGACACGGTGTCGTCGTGGCAGTACGACGGCATCGGCGCCTGGGACCGCAACCAGAACGACTGCGGCTGGGACGCCATGCTCGGCGACGACCGCGGCACCGACCGCGTGCACCCGTACTGCGCGCCCGCCCGCGCCGCGGATCTCTCGGGCCTGGCTCCCGCCTTCATCGAGGTGGGGGCGGCCGAGGTGTTCCGCGACGAGTCGATCGCCTACGCCTCCCGCATCTGGGCGGCGGGCGGCGACGCCGAACTGCACGTCTGGTCTGGGGGCTACCACGGCTTCAGCGGCTTCTCCCCGGATGCGATCGTGTCGCAGGCCGCGAACGAGGCGCGCGACAGCTGGTGGCGCAGGATCCTGAACCGATGAGTTCCCGCCGGGGCGCCGTGATCGCGCCGATGGTCTCCGGCGGCGGCCGTTGTTCCCGCAAAAACAATCGGGATACCCCGCGAGTCAAGTCGCCGATGAGCCGGTACGCGTAATCTGTTGGTAACAGTCGGACTCGAAGTGGAGGTTCACCCATGGAAACGTATGCTGAGCTGCTTGATGCGATCACGGCGAAGGAGGGTCCGTCGCGCGATGCTGTGGATCCCGCCACGGGAGAGGTGATCGGGAAGTCGCCGACGCAGTCGATCGAGGATCTCGAGGCCGCGATCGACCGCGCCGAGGCGGCGCAGCCGGCGTGGGCCGCGCTGAGCGACGACGAGCGCAAGGCGTACCTCCACCAGGCTGCGGACAAGATCCAGGAGTCGGCCGCCGCTCTCGCGGAGCTGCTCTCGCGCGAGCAGGGCAAGCCGCTGAACGGCCCAAACGCGCGTTTCGAGGTGGGCGGCTGCGAGGTGTGGACCCGCACCGCGGCGGATACGCCGCTGCCCGTGGAGGTGATCGTCGACGACGAGTCGGGGTACGCCGAGATGCATTACCGCCCGATCGGGGTGGTGGGTGCGATCTCGCCGTGGAACTGGCCGATGATGATCTCGATCTGGCAGATCGCGCCGTCGCTGCGCATGGGCAACACGGTCGTGATCAAGCCGGCCGACACCACCGCGTTGTCGGTGCGGGCGCTGGTGACGGTGATGAACCAAGTGCTGCCCGAGGGCGTGCTCAACGTCGTCACCGGTCCCGGCCGCACCGTGGGCGACGCGCTCACCAAGAGCCCGAAGATCGGGAAGATCATGTTCACCGGTTCCACCCCGGTGGGCAAGCAGATCATCGAGGCCTCGGCGAACAACGTGACCCGCCTCACGCTGGAGCTCGGCGGCAACGACGCCGGTATCGTGCTGCCGGATGTGGATCCCGCGGCCATCGCCGAGGGTCTGTTCTGGGGGGCGTTCATCAACACCGGCCAGACCTGCGCGGCGCTCAAGCGCCTCTACGTGCACGACTCCGTGTACGACGCAGTGGTGGAGGAGCTGGCGAAGGTCGCGGCGAACATGCCGATGGGCGTGGGGCTGGATGAGAACAACGTGCTCGGCCCGCTGCAGAACCGCAACCAGTTCGACACGGTCGATCGTCTCGTGAAGGCCGCGAAGGAGTCGGGCGCCCGCGTGGTGCTCGGCGGCGACCCCGACTACGACGCGCCGGGCAACTTCTACCCGACCACCCTCGTGGCCGACATCGACCCGCACAACGACCTCGTGGTCGAGGAGCAGTTCGGACCGGCGCTGCCGATCATCCGCTACAGCGACCTCGACGAGGTCATCGCGCTCGCCAACGAGCTCGAGTTCGGTCTCGGCTCCTCGGTGTGGACGCCGGATCGGGCCAAGGCCCTCGAGGTCGCCGGCCGCCTCAAGGCCGGTACCACGTGGATCAACTCCCACGGCGGTCTCCACCCGATGGTGCCCTTCGGCGGTGCGAAGCAGTCGGGATACGGCCGCGAGTTCGGCGTGGAAGGCCTCAAGGCCGTCTCCGAACCCCAGGTCATCAGCGGACGCTGAGGCACCGCACCGGACCTGCCGGATGAGCGGGCGCGGTCCGTGCCGAC
>JASGDX010000270.1:0-7322 GCA_047606985.1 Leucobacter sp.
CGCCTCCGCGTGGGTCACCTTGGAGATGAAGACGGTGTGCGTCTTGGTGAGGAATCGTTCCTTGATCTCGGCCTCGATCGCGGCCGCCGATCCGTCGATGAGCGGGCTGCCGTTCGGACCGCGGTGCCACTCGACCTCCGCGAACTTGTCGGGCGCCTTCGAGGCGAACACGCCGACGGTGCCCCGCTGACCGGTGCTCATGATGTTGATGCCGAGGTGGCTCGACTTGAAGAGGGGATCGTGCGTCGACGTCGTCTTCTGCACGCAGACCAGCACGAGCGGCGGATCGAGCGAGACCGATGCGTAGGAGTTCGCGGCGAGGCCGCGGGGCTGCCCGTCCCCGTCGAGCGTCGTGACCACGGTCACCCCGGTGATGAACTGGCGGTTGAAGCCTTTGAGCGCATCGATGCTCGGCACCCCGCTGAGGTCGTCGACCACCACCTCTTCCGCGGCTTCGAACGCGGAGCGGAGGGAGGGGACGCCGAGATCCTCGAGCAGTTCCTTCCGGTCCCAGGTCACGCGCTCCTCGAGGATGAGCCCGTCGCGGATCCGCAGCAGGTTCGAGCCCCGCGTCTCGACGCGGGCACCGGTCGCCGGGATCCCCGGGAGATCGTTCAGGAACGTGCCCGTCGAGTGCCAGAAGATCGCGGCCGCATCGCCCGAGGCATCGACGACCAGGTCGTCGACCTCGGTCACGAGGTCGGGGAACGCGGCGCGGATGTCGCGGATCTCCTGCTTCAGGTACTCGGAGTCCCGAACGTTGCCGTTGCCGCTCGTCACCCGGCTGTATCCGGGGGCGAGGATGGCGTCGAACGCCTCGACCTCTCCGCGGTCCCAGGCGGCCTCCCATGCGGACGCCACAGCGTCTTTGATATCGCCTTGCATGCAAGGAATACTAATCATGCTCGATCGCTTCCGTCAACACTCCACGATACTTCGCTAATTCCTCGGCATTTCAACCCCAAGACGGCCGCAAAGTTGTATCTCTGTTGTATGCAAGTTAGAGTTGATGCATGCAAGAAAACTCGAAGCGCGGCCGCGACGGATCCTCGCAGGGCGCGACTGCGCCGCTGCTCGACCGCCTGCGCCAGCTCGTCGTCAACGGCTCCGTCGCGCCGGGGGAGCTGCTGGGCGAGACCGCGCTCGCCGAGGAGTTCGAGGTCAGCCGCACCCCGGTGCGCGAGGCGCTCAAACAGCTCGAGCGGGAGGGGCTCGTCGATATCCGTCCCCGTGTCGGAACCTTCGTGCGCAAGCCGACGACCCGCGAGATCCTCGAGCTCTTCCAGCTCAAGGAGACCCTCGAGGGGCTCGCGGCGAGCCTGCTCGCCCAGCGCGGCGACGTCCCCGAGCTGCGCAGCCTCATCCACAACGTCGAGAGCGAGCGCGACGTGGTGCGCGCCGGGGACCAGGCGGCCTACGCAGCGCTGGTGCACGACTTCCACCACACCCTCGTCGCGGGGGCCGACAACCAGAAGCTCTCCGAGCACTACGACCTGCTGATGAACCAACTCGCGTACCATCGCATCGTCAAGCAGACCCTCGCGCTTCCCGGCCGGCTCGACAGCTCCCTCAGCGAGCACGCCCGCATCGTCGAGGCGCTGCAGTCGAAGAACCCGCTGAGCGCCGAGCTCGAGACCCGCAGGCACGTCGTGCGGACCCGCGAGTCCGCCACGCTCGCCGCGTTCGACGGCTCGACCGACGCCTGAACATCCTGCACGCCCTCCGAAGAAGAAGCACCGGGAGCCCTCAATGAACCGCACCGCCCAGACCGCAGGCGCGACCGTCGACCTCAGCGCGCGGTCCACCCTCGCCGACTACGGCGACATCGCCGCCGCCGCCGGTCTCCGCAGGGTCTTCACCCAGGTCGAGGAGATCCCGCGCGAGAGCGGGATCCCGATCATGCGGGCGACGGCCACCGCGGTGATCCGCAACCCCTGGCTCGGCACCGGCACCGGCACCGACCTGCAGCCCGAGACCCGGCGCGTGGCCCCGCTGCTCGCGAAACTGCTCACCGATCGACTGCTCGACGCGCTCGGCGGCGCGGAGCGCGTCGAGGCGTTCGGCAAGGCCGCCCTCGTCGGCATCGCCGGAGAGCTCGAGCACGC
The DNA here is from genome assembly GCA_047606985.1 of Leucobacter sp. Classification (GTDB taxonomy): domain Bacteria; phylum Actinomycetota; class Actinomycetes; order Actinomycetales; family Microbacteriaceae; genus Leucobacter. The sequence goes on from JASGDX010000270.1 coordinate 2,106, forward strand.
CGGCGCCCTGGTGCACACCCCCTACTTCGGCAACCTCGTGCGCGAGGCGCTCGAGGGCACCTCGATCATCTGCTTCGTCGACGGCCGCGCCGAGGCGGGCGAGCTGCTGCGCGTGCCGATGTGGCACAAGACCGCGGCCGCCACCCGCAGCCACTACCAGACGATCGAGGTCAATCTCGCTGACGCTCCGCATCCCGGCGAGATCGCCGTCATCGCGGCGGCCTCCACGGGCCCGCGCCCGTTCGCGCGCATCGGCGACCGCACCACCGACCGACCCGTCACCTCCGACATCCTCAAGGAGATCGCACTGTGAGCACCCCCGCACTGAATCCGCGCAAGATTTTCACCATCGTCGAGGAGACCGCCCTCGAGGGCGGACGCCCCGTCGACCCGATCCACCGCGTCGCCATCGTCGGCGCCGTCTTCGACAACCCCTGGGCGGGTCAGGGCTTCGTCGAGGACCTGCTGCCCGGCATCAACGCCATCGCCTCGGATCTCGGCGCGCTGCTCGCCCCCCGCGTCATGGAGGCGCTCGGCGAGCCGCTCGAGGCCTACGGCAAGGCCGCGATCATCGGCCTGAACGGCGAGATCGAGCACGGATCGGGCCTCATCCACAACCTGCGCTTCGGCGACCACTTCCGCAACGCGGCGAACGCCTCGACGCTGCTGCCCGCCGTCGAGAAGCGCGGCCCGGCCGGCATCGCCTTCGACATCCCGCTGAAGCACTTCACCGACATGAAGATCCGATCGCACCACCAGAGCGTCGAGGTGCGCGTCGCCGACGCCCCGCACCCGGACGAGATCCTCGTCGCCCTCGCGGGCGCCAATCAGGGCCGCCCGCAGCAGCGCCTCGCCGAGCTCGGCAAGGACTGAGCCGGCAGGAGGGGGATCGAAGCGATGAGCGATTCACGAGCACCGATCGCGCTGCTGCACGGCGTCGGCCTCGACCGCACGATGTGGGCTCAGCTCACCGCGCTGCTCGAGGCCGACGGCCGCGCCGTCTCGGCCCTGGACCTGCCCGGGCACGGCGGCCGGCCGGCCCTGCGCGAACCGCAGACGCTCGCCTCGCTCGCCGACGACGTGCTCGCGCGTCTGCCGGAGGGGCGGGTGCATCTCGTCGGGTTCTCGCTCGGCGCGCTGATCGCGCAGCACATCGCCCGCCACTCCCCCGAACGGGTGGAGACCCTCGTCTCCGTCAACTCGGTGTGCCGGCGCACGCCGGAGGAGGCGGCGCAGGTGGAGGCCCGCCTCGCGACGGCGGGCGAGGACTTCGCCGAGGGCGTCGAGGCCTCGATCGAGCGATGGTACCCGGCGGCCACCACGACAGTCCCGCAGGAGGTCGTCGACGCGACACGGCGCACCCTCCTCGCGAACGACGTCGAGTCGTACCTGCACGCCTACGCCGTGTTCGCGCGCGGCGATCGCGACATCGGCCCGGAGCTGGAGCGCATCGCGGCTCCCTCCCTCGCGATCACCGGGGAGTTCGATCCGGGATCGACCCCCGACATGTCGCGCCGGCTCGCCGCCGCGATCCCGAACTGCCGCGCCGTGATCGTACCGAATACCCGCCACATGATGCCCGTCGAGGACGCCCCGTCCCTGGCGCGGGCCATCACCGCATTCATCGCAGAATCGGAAGGACACCAGCGTGACTGAACAGCTCGACCACTTCATCGGGGGCGAGTACGTCGCCCCCGCCGAGGGCGCCTACTTCGAGAGCACCAACCCCGCCACCCTCGAGGTGCTCTACGAGGCCGCCCGCGGCAGCGCGGAGGACGTGAACCGGGCCGTCGACTCGGCCCGAGCGGCCTTCGAGTCGCCGGCATGGGCGGGCCTCACGCCCACCAGGCGCGGCCACCTGCTGCGCCGCCTCGGCGATCTGATCGGCGAGAACGCCGACGAGCTCGCCATGCTCGAGAGCGTCGACAACGGCAAGCTGCTGCGCGAGATGCGCGGCCAGATGCGGTCGCTCCCCGAGTACTACTACTATTACGCGGGCCTCGCCGACAAGATCCAGGGCGCGCAGATCCCCGCGACCACGCTGGAGATCCTCAACTACACGCAGCGCGAGCCGCTCGGGGTCGTGGGCATCATCACGCCGTGGAACTCGCCGCTCACGCTCACGACATCGAAGCTCGCGCCCGCGCTGGCGGCGGGCAACACCGTGGTCGTCAAGCCCAGCGAGTACACCTCGCGCACCATCCTGCGCCTCGCCGAGCTGGCCGTCGAGGCCGGCTTCCCGGCCGGCGTCGTGAACGTGGTCACCGGCCTCGGCGGAGAGGCGGGCGCACCCCTGGTGAGCCACCGCTCGCTCTCCAAGATCTCGTTCACCGGCTCGACCGCGACCGGATCCCGCATCGCCTCAGAGGCGGCGTCGCGCTTCATCGGCTGCACGCTCGAACTCGGCGGCAAGAGCCCCAACGTCGTCTTCGACGACGCCGACGTCGCGAACGCCGCGATGGGCGTCGTCGCGGGCATCTACGCCGCGGGCGGCCAGACCTGCATCGCGGGCAGCCGCGTCTTCGCCCACAAGGCGGTCTACGACGAGCTGCTCGAGCGCGTCACCGAGCGCGCGCGGTCGATCAGGATCGGCGACCCGCTGCAGCAGGAGACCGAGCTCGGCCCGCTGGCCTTCTCGGACCAGCTGAACAAGGTCGAGTCGTACGTGAAGCTCGGCGCCGAGGAGGGCGCGACGGTGTACACGGGCGGAGGGCGGCCCGACGGCCTCGAACTGCCCGGCTACTTCTACGCGCCCACCGTGCTCACCGACGTCACCAACGACATGCGCGTGGTGCGCGAGGAGATCTTCGGGCCCGTCGCGGCCATCATGCCCTTCGAGACCGAGGACGAGCTGGTCGCGCTCGCCAACGACACCGAGTACGGCCTCGCCGCCGGCATCTGGACGCAGAACCTGGCCCGAGCGCACCGCCTCGCCCGCCGCATCGAGGCGGGCACCGTGTGGGTCAACACCTACCGCGCCATGTCCCCCATGTCGCCCCGTCAGGGATTCAAGAACTCGGGGGTCGGCATCGAGCACGGCATCGAGTCGATGTACGAGTACACCAAGCTCAAGAGCGTGTGGATCAACACCGACGAGGGCCCCGTCTCCGACCCCTTCGTGATGCGGGGCTGATCCCGATGCCCCTCATCGACATCTCGATCGCCCGCGGACGCACGCCCGAGCAGCTGCGCGCGCTCATCGACGCCGTGCACCGCGCGGCGGAGGACACCGTCGACGCGGCGCCCGAGAACATCACCGTGATCGTGCGCGAGATCGAGCCCGAGCACTGGTCGCGCACCAACCAGACGGTCGCCGAGCGCCTCGCGGCGCAGCGATAACCCTCTCATCCAACAGCTACGAAGGAGCAGCATCCGATGCGTTTCTCACTCTTCATCCACATGGAGCGCTACGACGACTCCGTCTCCGAGCAGGAGCACTGGAACAACCTCGTCGAGCTGACCCTGCTCGCCGAGGCGGGCGGCTTCAGCACCGTCTGGATCGGAGAGCACCACTCGATGGAGTACACGGCCTCGCCCAACCCGATCCCGCAGCTCTCCTACCTCGCGGCCCGCACTTCGAAGATCCGCCTGGGCGCCGGCACCATCATCGCCCCGTTCTGGAACCCGATCCGCACGGCGGGCGAGATCGCGCTGCTCGACGTGATCAGCGGCGGCCGCGCGGAGCTCGGGGTCGCCCGCGGCGCCTACCAGTTCGAGTTCGACCGCCTGGCCGGCGGCATGCCAGCCACCGACGGCGGCAAGGCCATGAACGAGATCGTGGCGACAGTGAACCGTCTGTGGGACGGCGACTTCGCGTTCGACGGGGAGGTCTTCTCCTTCCCCACCTCGACCAGCGTGCCCAAGCCTGTGCAGAAGAACCCGCCGGTGTGGGTCGCTGCCCGCAGTCCGGAGTCGCACGACTTCGCCGTCGCGAACGGCGCGAACGTCATGGTGACCCCGCTCATGAAGGGCGACGAGGAGGTCGAGGACCTCGTGGGCAAGTACGAGACCGCGATCGCGAACCACCCGGAGGTGACGAAGCGCCCCGACATCATGGTGCTGCGCCACACCTACGTGCACTCGCCCGAGGAGCCCGAGGCCTGGAGGATCGGTGCCGCAGGCGTCAACAGGTTCTACCGCACCTTCGGCGCCTGGTTCGGCAACAAGCGGACCCCGGTCAACGGCTTCCTCGATCCCACGCCCGAAGAAGTCTTCGCCGACAAGCCCGAGTTCTCGCTCGACTCGCTGCACCGCACCGCGATGATCGGCACGCCGGAGGAGGTCATCGAGCGCCTGCGGCATTACCAGGCGCTCGGCGTGACCGAGTACAGCTTCTGGAGCGACAACTCGCTGAGCCACGACGAGAAGAGGCGCTCGCTCGAGCTCTTCATCGAGCAGGTCGTCCCCGCCTTCCAGTAGCGGGATCGCGCGGGGAGGGCGGTGCGGCTGCCGCACCGCCCTCCCCGAGCCGCCCGCCCCGCGCCGGGCCTCCGACGACCGTCACACCCTCCGGGAGCGGGTTCGTCGGAAGCCCGGGGACGGAGTACAGTTGAGACATGTTCCGGGGTCGGTGAGAATCCGAACCGGCGGTACAGCCCGCGAACCTCGCATCAGCGAGGCCGAACCGGTGAGATTCCGGTGCCGACAGTGATGGCCGTGACGCGTGTCGCGGTCGAGTCTGGATGAGAGGAACGGCGTCCCCGCGGTACGCGGGAGCACCCTCAGCACCCCGGACCCGGTACGGAAGAACGGCGGGACGGGATGCTCGAGCAGGCGCTCCTCGAAGACGCGATGCGTCGCGCCCTCTCGCTCGCCAGGCGCGGCCCCGAGAGGGATCTCAACCCGCGCGTCGGCTGTGCGATCCTCGCCCCGGACGGACGCATCGTCGCCGAGGGCTGGCACCGCGGCTCGGGCACCCCGCACGCCGAGGTGGACGCGCTCGCGCAGCTGCCCGAGCGGTGGCGGTCCCGCGCCGGCGAACTGACCGCGGTCGTGACGCTCGAGCCGTGCAACCACACCGGACGCACGGGGCCGTGCGCGAGCGCGCTGGTCGAGCGCGGGATCGGCGCGGTCGCATACGCGGTCGCGGATCCGGGGCCCGTCGCGGGCGGGGGCGCCGAGACGCTGCGGGCCGCGGGCCTCGAAGTGCGCTCGGGCGTACTGGCCGGCGAGGCGCTCGCGGTGCTCGGCCCGTGGCTGGAGCGGCAGCGGACGAGC